>NZ_JASDDE010000001.1:0-200706 GCF_030407565.1 Pseudoalteromonas sp. APC 3694 | reverse complement strand
ATAGCTGATAGCTGATAGCTGATAGCTGATAGCTGATAGCTGATAGCTGATAGCTCTTTAGAAGGATTTGATATGAAACTCGAAGATATTCGTCGTGAATACCTGCAAGATGCGCTCAGTGAAGACAACTTGCTTGATGATCCGTTTAAGCAGTTTGAAACCTGGCTTGAGCATGCTGTTGCCAGTAATTTGCCCGACCCTACAGCAATGGTGGTCGCTACGGTTGATGACACCGGTCAGCCTTCACAGCGTATTGTGCTGCTAAAGCATTTAGATGATAACGGTTTTGTGTTTTTTACTAATACCGGTTCACGAAAAGCACAAGAGCTTAAAGGCAATAATAAAATTTCCTTGCACTTTCCATGGCACCACATGGAGCGCCAAGTGATTGTGTATGGTGAGGCGCAGCCGCTTCCAACGTCAGCCGTGGCTAAGTACTTTTTATCACGTCCAAAAGAAAGTCAATTAGCCGCTTGGGCGTCGCAACAAAGCCGCCCGGTGTCGTCGCGCAAAGTGTTAATGGAAACCTTTGCCAATATGAAAAACAAGTTTGCCAAAGGTGAAATACCACTCCCTGATTTTTGGGGGGGATATTGTGTTGTGCCGCAAAAAATCGAGTTTTGGCAAGGCGGAGCTCATCGTCTACATGATCGCTTTATGTATCAGCGTCAGGCCGATAATAGCTGGCAAATAACGCGCTTAAATCCGTAGTGGGCTGCTAGCTTTGCAATTTATAGACTCGCACTGTCATCTCGATTTTAGTGAGTTTGATGCAAACCGCGAATCACTTATTAATGCCTGTGTAGCAAAGGGCGTTAGCCAATTTATTGTGCCAGGTATTAGCTTGGCGCAATCTCAAAACCTACTAGAGTTTAAAGCAACCTACCCACAAATTAGAATAGCTGCAGGGCTACATCCTTATTTTTTAGAGCAACATCAGCAATCGCACTTAGAGTCGCTGTATAACTTTGCTAAAACAAACAAAACTCAGCTGGTGGCTATTGGTGAGTGCGGGCTCGATCGCAGTATTTTCAATCTTGAAAAACAAACCTTTTTGTTTGAGCATCAAATAGCGCTTGCTAATGAGCTTGAGTTACCGCTGATTGTGCATCACAGGCAAAGCCATGATTTAATAGCGCAATCGTTTAAGCGTTGTAGGCCAAAAAACGGCGGTGTGATCCATGCTTTTTCAGGCTCAATTCAACAAGCGCACTATTATATAAAGCAGGGTTTTAAACTTGGAGTCGGTGGGGTTATAACTTACGAGCGTGCAGCTAAAACACGTGCGGTCATAGCAAAGCTTGAGCCGCAGCATTTAGTGCTTGAAACTGACTCACCTTCAATGCCGCTAAGTGGTTATCAAGGGGAGATAAATACCCCACTGCATATTCCTAACGTATTTGATGCGCTTTATGGTTTAAAACCAAATAGCGATAAATTTCAATTAGCTGAGCAGCTTTATGATTCATGCTCAGACGTTTTTTGTATATAACGATTTACTTGCCAGCGCTTTAATCCTCGGCCTAATTGCCAAGTAAAAATACAGGCAATCACTAACATAAGTAGCACTTGGCGACCTAAATCATGAAAATGATTATGGCTTGCCGATACTGCAGCACGGGTTAAATAGGTAATAGATACAAAGCCAATAGGGCGGTTGTCGTCTGAAATAACTTGCTCAACAAAAGGCGTTTTTAACTTACTAATACCCGGCGATGAGTCAGGTAATAAGCCATACACATGATGCGATTGCCAATTATCGCTGCTCGCAAGTACCACACCTTGTTTGTCATAAATAGTGGCCGAGAGTACAAATTCATCTTTACTGATATTGTTGCATAAGGTGGTCAGTTGCTGCTTGTTTTTTTCTATCAGCGGATTTTTAGCATTCAGTGCCATAAACTGAGTGAGAGATTTAGCTGCGCTATTGGCATTATCGTAAAGCAGTTGATGACTTTGAAAGCTACTATTTATACCCACCCAGCTTAATAATACAAAGCAGCCAGCGGCCAATAGCAAACGGACTAAACGCTTTTTTTGCGAGGCTGTAAGTGGATTTTTAAGATGGTTATTTTTCATAGTCACCGTATATGCTGCTGACAGCATTTTGATTTGATGTTACAACTACACTATAACCTTAAATCCACCCTGATGGCGAATTTTGTATCTTATATCCCTATCATCAATGCGCTAAATGTCAGGAAATATAAACGGAGATCCCATGTCGAACGCGAACATGGCACAGCACAGCGCTGAGCAACCATTATCACAACTTACCCTAAATAAATGGTTCAGCTATCAAAAGGGCGTATTTGCACCTTTAAATACAATTCCAAGCAGAGAACGAGGGCTTTTTAGTATCGCATTTGCAGGCGATTTTAGTATGGCGCATATTAATAGCATGATTGAATTTTTTGCCATTCACCAGCAAAACGTGACAGCAATGTGCCAATACCAGCCAGATTTAGGGTTATCTCCGGCATTATGTTTTTATATAGAAAATACAGAGCAGGCAATAAACCCACTTGAACTTCAAACTTTTGCAAATACCTTGACGTGTCAGTTAGTGCAAGTAACCAATCCCCCTAATTTAAAAAAACCAGGATTATTGGTAATGGATATGGATTCAACAGCCATTACTATTGAGTGCATTGATGAAATTGCGCGTTTAGCCAATGTATATGACGAGGTTGCCAGTGTGACCGCGCAGGCAATGGCAGGTAAGCTTGATTTTAGTGAGAGTTTAAACCAACGCGTTGCCAAGCTAAAAGGGATTGAAAAAAGCTTAATTGATGATCTAAAAAGTGCACTGCCTTTAATGCCGGGTATTAAAGCGTTGTGCCAAATTTTAAAGCACCACCAATGGTATTTAGCCATTGCATCAGGCGGGTTTGTGCCGTTTGCAGAGCGTGTACAAGAGTTAATTAATTTAGATGAAGTGCATGCCAATGTGCTGGAATTTAAAGACGATAAACTAACAGGTAAGGTGTTAGGAGGCATTGTTGATGCTGAGCAAAAAGCGGTTATTTTAGAATCGCTTCAACAAAAACTAGGCCTTGAAAAAACGCAAACAGTTGCCATTGGTGATGGCGCAAATGATTTAAAAATGATGGCTCAAGCAGGATTAGGCGTTGCTGTGCATGGCAAACCTAAAGTAGTTGAACAAGCCCAAGCGGCTATTTGCCAAGGCTCGTTATTACAATTGCTGTATATGTTGGCAGTTCCGCTAAATCCATCACAGGGTTAACGTAAACGGTTTAACCAAATTAGTTTTCGCCTAGACATTTGCTCAACCTGTTGTTGGTTGAGCGATAAATGCACAAGGGCTTCGTCACTTACATCAATAATATCGCCAACTCCCGATACTGACCACAAGGCATCCTCTAAGTCTTTAGCCTTGTGAATTGCGTATTGGCTAACGTATTTTAGCTCATTTGCTAAGTAGTCAGTATCGAGTCGACCAGTACGTGAAATATATAAACGCATTATAAAAACCAGCTCAGACTTCAGCCCTTTACTTACTTGCTGTTTAAACTCGCTGCAGTCGGTGCCTAAAATACACTGACTGGTAATTGCATCAGCTATATTTTCTTTTTTAGGATCGAAGTTAATCACCAAACTAAATTCTAATGGCGAGTCTTGGCGAGAGCGCTCTTTAATATTCGGGGTGATCACATCAGCAATGTGCGCTTTAGTAATAATATTTGATAAGTCTGTTTTAGTATTTAGCAGTGAAAAATTTTGTAAAATAACATGCAGAGGGCTTGGATATAAACCAAATCCCATGGCGCCAATTTCAAAGTGAGCCATTGATTTATGTAAATAAATCGGAAACTGGCAAAGCGTTTTTGTTACCATATTTCTAAGTGCTGTAGAAAGGCCTGGTACTTTAGGTGACTCTTCAGCAACTTTTAATTTCTGTTTATTACTATTGATTAAAAGGGTAAAAAAATCGACCCCAGTATGAGGCAATTTTTTCTCTACATGTGCTTTTAAATTAATCGTAGTTAACGATTTACTCACCGCCATTACTTCATATTGAATAAGACTTAATGAATAACTTTTGGTAATTTTTTGTAAATCAGGAAATGATAACGAAACAATATCGCCTTTTTTAAAGTCCACTTCTTGATTACACTCTAGCTGTAAACCAAAGACTGAAAAGTCCCGAGTATGGCCATGCAGTACTGAGTCACGGGTGTTAATAACGACGCTGGTTTTATAAAGGTAACGCTTATTAGAACGAAGGTTCACGTACTCTAACGGCACGGTATTTAGCTCCGGCGGTGATGCATGCTTACTGTGGCCAAACAATTTCAATTTATTGGCCAAGGCTTTATCAAATTCATATTGTTGATAATGCTGTTGCTCATGCTCATTACCAACTTGGGTAAGTAGCATTAAATATTTTACGTCTTTTATCGCCCCTTCAACACGTGGTGAAGGCGGTTTATTAAGTTTCTCAATATCTTTACCTAAAGAGTTAGGTAAAGATAAAGGAATATAAGCATCTTCAGTATGGCTTGGCATCAATTGTAATTTAAAGCAGCGCCAACTGTCTCTTCGGCTACCAAAACCAAAAAATAACGCTTTTAATTGTGCATGTTGCTCAAGCTCTGAACGAGTGGCTGAATAGTAGTAAATTTTTCCTGCAGAGACATGGGTAAAGGTATATAAATATTCCTCTTTTACTGCCACAGGTTTTAGCGCCAAGGTACGAATACGCTTATGATTTAACACATTGTAAAGACATGATTTTTTGCGTTCATCAGTAAAGTAACGCTGAATAAATAAACTGTTCTCAGTGGTTAAGCTCAGGCTAGGATAATAAACGCCGTTTTGCTGGCTAATAAAAACATATAAAGAATTAACCCTAGGAATATAATATTGTTCATATCCTTTAGAAATAACCGCATCCAGGGTGTTATCTAAATTCACTTTATAACGGCGTTTATTGCCGTGAATAAAGCTTTCTAAAAAATGGTCAAACGCGGTGTTGTTTTCTTTAAATGTGCGTTTTAAGCGAATATGATTAAATTCATCCGAGGTGTTTTCTATCGCAACCACTTCGTATTCAATCCCATTTTTTAACCCAAGCTCAAAATCTTGTTCAAGGCCAACTAAGTGCATAACAATAAGCTGACCTTTTTTTAAGTTATAGCGGGATGCCAACTTAATTTTACAGCCACTGAGTGAAATATCAGAAGTACTTGCTTCAATTTTTGTTTGCTCATCGTACTCAATAGTAATTTTAATTGAGTAATTCATTCGCTCTTCGCTACGACTTTCATAAGCCGCAAACTTAATTACATCGGTGGGTAGTTCGGGTAATGGTTCAATTATTTTAGCTGGGGTGGTCGTTGATTTTTGCTGTAATACACGATAATTATTTTCGGTATTCATCACCGCTTCGTATACTGCAAGGGTGTAATCTTTATGTTGTTTTATGGCCGCTTCGAATACTTCAATAGCGGTGTCATCCATAAAGTGTTGCTTGCCCTTGTATTCATATGGTTTTACTTGGCCAGTAACTAAACCACGAAGATCAATAAAGCGGTCTATCGGCTGAGATAAACGCGACATTTCCATTTTTATTAAAAACTGCTCGGGTTTAGTTAACTCGGCAGTTTTTGACTTGAAAATGAGATCAAACTTAGCATTTCCCAAATACTGTTTTAATTCATTTACAAGCGCTTCATGCTTAAGCAATACGTCATCAGCCATTTATAAATCATCACCGTCTAATTTAAAAAGTAGGTATACTGTTGCAATTATTTATTAGAGAATTAAATAAATCTAATATCGAAAAGTAGTTAAATGCGACCACGATATTATGCGTAACTATACTTTGTGTTTATTGTTATTCGTTATGAGCCAATTAATTGGCATGTTTTTATTAGCTTTTTTATAGCAAGAAGCATGCCCTAAAGTAGGTTAAATGAAACTACATCAGTATAGTGTGAGTGTGATACTAAATGCGCTATTCCACAAGGCGTTGTTGCTAAGGTAAAGCCAGCAGTGGCAAAATAAGCGCTTAACAGTCAATATTTCAAAATAAAGAATAGTAGGTAAGGTTTTAAATGGCTAAAGCGGCAAAAGTAGAGTTTGTTTGTACAGAATGTGGCATGAACTATCAACGCTGGCAAGGTCAGTGTCGCTGCGGTGCGTGGAACACATTAGCAGAGTTTAAACCTTCTGCAGGGCAAAGCAAAAAAGTAGCAGCTCGTGCAAGTGTCGGTGGCTACGCCGGTGGTATTGGCGGTGGCTCTAAAAAAATTAATGAAGTAGCCACCTCAGAGGCAGAAAAACAGCTTACTGAAATTGGCGAGCTTGACCGTGTACTAAGCGGTGGTGTAACCACCGGCTCGGTTAATATTATTTCTGGCGATCCGGGGGCGGGTAAAACCACACTACTATCGGATTTAGTGGCAAGAATGTCTCAGCGCATGCCATCGCTTTATTGTACTGCTGAGGAGTCTTTGTCGCAGTTTAAAAACCGAGTAAACCGTTTAAAACTTAACTATAACGAAGATGAGCTCTATTTACTGTCAGAAACCAGTGTTGAAACCATTATTGAAGAGCTGGATAAAAACAAAATTAAGTTTGCTGTTATCGACTCTATTCAAGCCGTGGTCACCGACACCGCTAATGGTAGCCCTGGCTCACCCTCGCAAGTAAAAAGTGCCGCTCAAGCGCTAACCCAATATTGTAAGCAAAACGATGTCACTATGTTCATTATTGCTCACGTAAATAAAAATAATGAAATAGCTGGCCCGCAAACATTAGTGCACATAGTTGATGCACTGTTACATATTGATACCAACGATGGTCAAGTGCGCACCCTGCGCGCTAATAAAAATCGCTTTGGTGATATAGATACTGTGGGCATTTTTAAAATGTGTGAACGCGGTATGCTCAGTGTGGATAACCCCAGCGAAATTTTCTTATCGGGCTCAACCACTGAATCACCGGGGTCGACGATTACCTGTATTCGTAAAGGTAATCGTAATTTACTACTCGAAATTCAATGTTTAACCACTGAAACAGAAGCAGAATTTCCACAGCGAGTATGTGTTGGTTTAAATATGAACCGGATTAAAATGCTCACTGGTATTTTACGTAAACACACTAAAACTAAAATATTTCACGATACGTTTTTTAATATTGTGGGTGGTCTAAAAATTGATGAATCAGAAACCTGTATTGATTTAGCGCTTGTTACTGCACTTTTAAGTAGTTTGAACGAGTTTGTTGTACCTCGAACCACCTGTATTATGGGGGAGCTAAGTTTAAACGGTGATGTGCGTCCAATCGACAGTGGTGTACCCCGTGTTAAAGAAGCGGCGCAACATGGGTTTACTGAAATATTTATCCCATTTCGTAACTACCATAAATCGATGGAAGGGCTGGGTGCTAAAATAACGCCAGTTAAAACAGTGCACGAGCTACTGAGTTTAATTAACTAGCAAACAAAAAGTGCTTAACGATGCATGTTCTCAATGTTAGTCTTGCTTAAAGCCACTTATATAAAGAGTTTAATAAGGAAATGACATGAAAAAATTAGTGATTGCAGCCGCGATTATTGCTGCAGGTGTGGGTGGCGTGAGCTATGCAAACTATGTTGCAACACAAGAGGTACGTGCTGAGGTTGATAAACAGTTGGCCTTGGTCAGCGAACAAACCGGTGCTAGTTTTAACTACGCAGAGCTATCGGCGAGTGTTATTTCAAACAGTGTTGCCATTAGTAATATTGAAGTGACTAGCCCTGAGGGCGATAAAGTTGCCACGGTTGAGCATGTTGAAGTGACAGGCTACGAAACCGATAAAATATCGCCACATACTGCTTTTACGTTAAAAAACTTTCAATTTGATAAAAGCTTTGTCGATACACTGCCTGCAGATACAAATACACAACTTGCCTCAGCCAGTTATGATTTACACTCTTCATTAGATTACGATGAGCAATCAGGTAACAGTGATATTGTTGTTAAGCTGCAAGCTAATGATATTGCCAGTATTGATATGGACATGGGGCTTGCTAATTCTAAAGCGCTTATGGATGCTTCACTTGAAATCAGTAAGGCTCAACAAGCTGCTGGCAGTACGCCACTTACTTATGAGCAAGAGCTACAACAGCAAACAATGATTATGCAAGCAATGAGTAAGCTAGAGCCACGTAATGTTAGCTTAGTTGTTAATAACCAAGGTGATCTTAAAGGCTTATTAGAAAGCGAGTTGGCAAAGCAAGGTATGACGTTAGAGCAAATGCAAACAATGCTTGAACAACAGCTTCAACAAGCACCTGTGACCGAAGAAATAGCCAAGGCGTTAACTGATTTTGCTAAAGGACTAAATTCGTTTAGTGTGTCAGCAAAACTGCCTGAAGGTAAAACTATGATGGAAGTGAATCAGCAACTAATGATGTTAGCAGGGCAACCCGAAGAGCTGGTTAAGTTTATAAATTTAGAAGTTAAAGGCAAATAACAGCGGTAAGTTATAAGCCGTGAGGATTCAATTTAAAACAAAAAAGCCGTACTTGATTATTCAAGTACGGCTTTTATTATTTTAGCTGATAGTTAGTGAAGAATACGCGCTCTAATTGTACCTTCAACCGCACTGAGCTCTTTAAGTGCGACTTCTGAGTGATCTGTGTCTACATCAATAACCACGTAACCAATTGCTTCATCGGTTTGTAAGTACTGTGCGGCAATGTTAATACCGTGCTGAGCAAACGCTTGGTTAATTTGCGTTAGCACGCCAGGGCGATTGTGATGCACGTGTAACAAGCGGCTGCGATTAGCAAGCTCTGGCAATGATACTTCAGGGAAGTTAACTGCGGTAATAGTTGAGCCGTTATCTGAGTACTTAGCGAGTTTACCCGCTACTTCAATACCAATGTTCTCTTGTGCTTCTTGAGTAGAGCCACCTATATGCGGCGTTAAAATAACGTTGTCGAATTCACGCAGTGGCGAGATAAATTCTTCATCGTTAGATTTAGGTTCAACTGGGAATACGTCAATTGCTGCGCCGCTGAGTTTTTTCTCTGTTAGCGCTTCTGCTAGGGCGTCAATATCAACGACAGTACCACGTGAAGCGTTAATTAAAATAGAGCCTTGCTTCATTACCGCCAATTCAGCCGTGCCAATCAGGTTTTTAGTTTGCGGTGTTTCAGGTACGTGCAAGCTAATAATATCAGCGCGTTGCAATAGCTGCGTTAAGTTATGTACTTGTGTCGCATTACCTAAAGACAGTTTGTCTTCAATGTCGTAATACTCCACGTTCATACCAATATTTTCAGCCATAATGCCCAACTGAGTACCAATGTGACCGTAGCCAATAATACCTAAGGTTTTACCGCGCGCTTCAAACGAGCCATTGGCTGTTTTTAACCAGCCACCACGGTGCGCAGCGGCATTTCGCTGTGGAATACCACGTAATAAAAGCAGTATTTCACCTAGTACAAGCTCAGCTACAGAGCGAGTATTTGAAAACGGGGCATTAAATACTGCAATACCGCGTTCACGTGCTGCGTTTAAATCTACTTGGTTGGTACCAATACAAAAACAACCGATAGCAACCAGTTTTTCAGCTGCATTTAATACCGATTCATTAATATGAGTACGAGAACGCAGCCCCACAAAGTGCACATCTTTAATGCGCTCAATAAGCTCGTCCTCAGGTAGCGATGTTTTAACGTAGTCGATATTGCTATAACCGTTACGTTTTAGCGTTTCAACAGCGCTTTGATGAACACCTTCAAGCAAGAGAATTTTAATTTTGTCTTTTGCTAACGATACCTTACTCATAACCATATCCTATTTAATTTGTGGCCCATTTTTTGTGCCGATAATCACTTTATCAGCACCGCGCTCTGCAAATAGGCCGTTGGTGACTACGCCAACAATTTGATTTATTTGTGTTTCAAGCTGTTTAGCATGGGTAATTTTTAAATTATGTACATCTAAAATAACGTTGCCGTTATCGGTTACAACACCTTGGCGATACACAGGATCACCGCCAAGTTTTAATAATTCGCGGGCAACATAGCTGCGCGCCATCGGAATAACTTCAACTGGCAGCGGGAAATCCCCTAAGGTATCGACTAGTTTGGTGTCATCAACAATACACACAAACTGTTTAGCCACTGCCGCTACTATTTTTTCACGGGTGAGCGCTGCACCACCGCCTTTAATCATTTCGTTTAGAGCGTTAATTTCATCTGCGCCATCAACGTATACATCCAGAGCATCAACATCATTTAGCTCAAATACTTCTATACCAAGTTCTTTTAAACGTGCTGTAGACGCTTCTGAACTAGATACTGCACCAACAATGGTGTCTTTTACTGTGCCTAAAGCATCAATAAAATGATTAACGGTTGAGCCTGTACCAACACCCACTATGGTGTTTTCTTTTACAAACTCCAGTGCAGCCCATGCAGCTGCTTTTTTTAATTCATCTTGTGTCATTGCTATGTGCTCATTTATGTCAAAAATAGACTGTTAGTTTACAAGATTAATTGTTACCAACAGTAGGTTTTATTGGGTGTAATAATAGTTTTAAGAGGCACATCCCACGATTCAATTGGGAGCTTATCCACTTGTTGGCATTCGTGTGCTAGGCCAATAAGTTGTGGTTGCTGCCAGTTTTCTTCGTGTAAACGTGCCAAGGTTCTATCGTAAAACCCACCCCCCATTCCAAGGCGATTACCAAATTTATCAAATGCAACAAGTGGCATAAGTAGATAATCAAGCGCTGGCAATGGGCATATTTGAGAGCAGTTCAGCTTAGGCTCCAAGATACCATAGCGGTTTGCCCTCATGGGTGAGTTTTTTTCATATCGTTGAAATAGTAAGTTAGCCCCGTTGAAAGGGTGAATTACAGGTAAGTAAACATGCTGTTCAATGCTCCATAATTCATTAATTAACAATGAGGTATCTAATTCGCCATCATTGCTTAAATAAAGCGCGACATGACTTTTTTTGGCCGAGTTCATGCTTTTTAAATATTGAATAAAATTCACTTTAAGCGAGTGGGCCGCTATTTCTTGCTGGTTTTTTGATAGATTATTCCGTGCTTTACGAATATCGAGTCTTATTTGTGCGCGATTATTACTCATTAAATAACTAAACCATGATCAAAAAGAGAATAAATTAGGAAATAATAAGTACACAGCAAGCACAATAAGTAATATTACGGCTGTAGAAATCAGCGAATATAAAACAAGGTTACTGCGTTTTTTGGGCGTAGTAGAGAGTGGCTCATCTAGCATTAAATCGTCATCTTGCCATGGTTCGTCATTTTCATCAGGTAATGATAATTCAACCTCAGGGAGACGTTGTTCAATATCTTCTAGTTTTTCTTCAAGACGAATTAAGCTACTAGTAATGTAATCTAGGGCATCAAATAAGCGCTGATCTCGCTGGCTGTCGTGCGCTTTTTGAGAAGTAGCTTGTGTAGGGGCTGTTTGCTGAAGTTTGCTTTTGATCCCCAGCGTTGAAAGTAACTTAGCTTGCTTAAGGGCTTTCTCTTTGTTGCTAGGAGCAAACAGCGGCTTGCCATTAAAAAATGCCGCCACCTTTTCAGGTGAGGTTTTTAGTTTTTCTGTCAGTGCATTGGTCACTGCTTGGCTGTCTGCGCCTTCTGCAAGTCCTACAAATATAACACGAAAATTGTCGGCCATTTTTATCCCTAACACGCTTTATTGTATAAGCAGAGTATATACCTAAAATGTTAAACAGTTCGAGACTGTTTTATGACTAACTTAATACACATAGCAAAACGGCCCTAAAAAGGGCCGTTTTAATATTAGCTAGGTGGCTTACAGGCCAGCTGCTGCGCGAAGTGCGTCTGCTTTATCTGTGCGTTCCCATGGGAATTCATCACGGCCAAAGTGGCCGTAAGCCGCTGTTGGTAGATAAATAGGGCGCTCAAGGTCAAGCATTTGAATTAGGCCGTAAGGGCGTAAGTCAAAGTGTTCACGAATAAGTTCGATTAAACGCGCTTCTTCTAATTTACCTGTGCCAAATGTTTCAACACTGATAGAAGTAGGCTCTGCAACGCCGATAGCGTAAGAAACCTGAAGTTCACACTTGTCAGCAAGGCCAGCAGCAACAATGTTTTTAGCAACATAACGTGCAGCATAAGCCGCTGAGCGGTCAACTTTTGATGGATCTTTACCAGAGAAAGCACCACCACCGTGACGAGCCATGCCACCGTATGTATCTACAATGATTTTACGACCAGTTAAACCACAGTCACCCATTGGGCCACCAATTACAAAACGGCCAGTTGGGTTAATGAAAAATTTAGTTGCGCTAGTAATAAGCTCAGCAGGAAGTACTGGTTTAATAATTGTTTCCATTACCGCTTCTACTAAGTCATTTTGCGATACATCTTCGCTGTGCTGAGTAGAAAGTACAACGGCATCAATGCCTACTGGCTTGCCATTTTCGTATGCAAATGTAACTTGTGATTTTGCATCTGGACGTAACCAGTTAAGCTCGCCGCTTTTACGAACCTCAGCTTGACGCTGCACTAAACGGTGAGAATAAGTAATTGGAGCAGGCATTAATACTTCAGTTTCGTTACATGCGTAACCAAACATTAAGCCTTGGTCGCCAGCGCCTTGTTCTTCAGGGCTTGTACGGTCAACACCTTGGTTAATGTCTGGAGACTGTTTCCCAATCGTGTTTAAAATTGCACACGAATCGGCATCAAAGCCCATATCTGAGTGTGTGTAACCAATTTCACGTACTGTTTTACGTGTAATTTCTTCGATATCAACCCATGCGCTAGTCGTGATTTCACCACCAACCATAACCATACCGGTTTTAACGTAAGTTTCACACGCTACACGGGCATGAGAGTCTTGCTCTAGGATAGCATCAAGTACCGCATCAGAAATTTGATCGGCGATTTTATCCGGATGGCCTTCAGAAACAGATTCAGAAGTAAATAAATGTTTTGCCATTGTAATTATGCTCACAAATATTGCGCTTCACAAACGTCGGTATTAGCGCTAAAAAATTAAGGCGCGTATTTTATCTAAAACAAATGAACTTGCATAGTTTTTTTACGCCTAGACGTCTAAATAAAATATCTAATAGTAAATGGTTCTTAAAAAATATTCATAATGCCCTATTTTTATGGGTTTTTAATTGCACACAGCCCCCACAATAAGTAAGAATGGGGATAAATAAATACCCGCGCAAATACATATAAAGGTAGGAGAATTCATGCCATCTCGCAAAGAACTTGCAAATGCTATTCGCGTCTTGTCAATGGACGCAGTACAAAAGGCCAAATCTGGTCACCCTGGAGCCCCTATGGGCATGGCTGATATCGCAGAAGTATTATGGCGCGATTATCTAAAACATAACCCAACAAATCCAGAGTGGGCTGACCGAGATCGATTTATACTCTCAAATGGTCACGGTTCAATGCTAATTTATTCTCTACTGCATTTAAGTGGTTATGACTTGCCACTGGATGAAATTAAAAACTTCCGCCAAATGCATTCTAAAACACCAGGCCACCCAGAATATGGATACGCGCCAGGAATTGAGACCACTACGGGCCCATTAGGTCAAGGGATCACAAATGCGGTAGGTATGGCGATTGCTGAAAAAGCATTAGCAGCGCAGTTTAACCGTGAAGGCCACGACATTGTTGATCACCACACGTATGCGTTTATGGGTGATGGCTGTTTAATGGAAGGCATTTCTCATGAAGCATGCTCACTAGCCGGTACATTAGGCCTAGGCAAGTTAGTGGCATTTTGGGATGACAACGGCATTTCAATCGACGGTGAAGTTGAAGGTTGGTTTAGTGATGATACCCCAGCACGTTTTAAAGCATACGGCTGGCATGTAATTAGCGACGTTGATGGCCACGACAGCGATGCAGTAAGTGCAGC
This sequence comes from Pseudoalteromonas sp. APC 3694, assembly GCF_030407565.1. Lineage (NCBI taxonomy): Bacteria > Pseudomonadati > Pseudomonadota > Gammaproteobacteria > Alteromonadales > Pseudoalteromonadaceae > Pseudoalteromonas > Pseudoalteromonas sp. APC 3694. The sequence continues at coordinate 186,788 of NZ_JASDDE010000001.1, read as the reverse complement.
AATTGCAAAAGCTAAAAGCGTGACTGATAAGCCAACACTAATTTGTTGTAAAACTATTATTGGTTACGGCTCACCTAATAAATCAGGTAGCCACGATTGTCACGGTGCACCACTAGGTGATGACGAAATTAAAGCGTCTCGCGAGTTCTTAGGTTGGACGGGTGATGCATTTGAAATCCCTGCTGACATTTACGCACAGTGGGATAACAAAGAAAAAGGCCAACAGCTTGAAGCAAGCTGGGATGAAAAATTTGCCGCATATGAAAAAGCATACCCAGAGCTAGCAGCAGAATACAAACGCCGTACACATTCAGAATTACCAGCTGACTGGGCTGAAAAATCACAAGCCTACATTGAAGAGCTGCAAGCAAACCCAGCAAACCCAGCATCACGTAAAGCGTCGCAAAATGCATTAAATGCGTTTGGCCCGTTACTACCTGAGTTTATGGGTGGTTCTGCCGATTTAGCGGGTTCAAACTTAACAATTTGGGATGGCTCTAAAGGCTTAACTGCTGATGATGCAAGTGGTAACTACATTTACTACGGTGTACGTGAGTTTGGTATGTCGGCCATTATGAACGGTATTGCACTGCATAAAGGCTTTATTCCTTACGGTGCAACGTTCTTAATGTTTATGGAATACGCACGCAACGCGGTACGTATGGCTGCATTAATGAAGCAACCAAGCATTTTTGTATACACGCACGATTCAATTGGTTTAGGTGAAGATGGTCCAACTCACCAACCAGTTGAGCAAATTGCCAGCATGCGTTTAACGCCTAACCTATACAACTGGCGCCCATGTGACCAAGTTGAGTCAGCAATTGCATGGCAACAAGCTATTGAACGTAAAGACGGTCCTACATCATTAATCTTTACTCGCCAAGGCTTAGAGCAGCAAGCTCGTGATGCCCAGCAATTAAGCGACGTTAAAAAGGGTGGTTACATCTTAAGTTGTGACGGCAATCCTGAGCTTATTTTGATTGCAACGGGTTCTGAAGTACAGCTAGCGCAAGACTCTGCGAAAGAGCTACGTGCGCAGGGTAAAAAGGTACGTGTTGTATCTATGCCATGTACTGATGCGTTTGAAGACCAATCGCCTGAGTACAAAGAAAGTGTATTACCAGCAAGCGTTTCACGTCGCGTAGCGATTGAAGCGGGTATTGCTGATTACTGGTACAAGTATGTAGGCCTAAATGGCGCCGTAGTTGGCATGACCACCTTTGGTGAGTCGGCACCGGCAAACGAGCTATTTGAGTTCTTCGGTTTTACGGTAGAAAATGTAGTTAACAAAGCAAACGCATTGTTTTAATTAATTGCTTTCGTGTTTTAAAAGCCCGCCCTGTGTATAGCAGGGCGGGCTTTTTTATGAGCTGTACTTTTATCACTTCTCTAAAGCGTAGTGTCTCATCGCCCTCTTTGTGCACAAATCATTAAAAATTAATTTGAACAAAGAGAAGCGAATGAGAAGAAAATGAGGCAATACAAAAACCAAATTAAAAAATCAATTTTGTTGTTTGATTACTTCTCTAAAGCGAAGCGCCTCATAGCCCTCTTTGTGCATAAATTACTAAAGGCTCTGTTCGAAACTCGCAGCCTGTCGCTCGAAGCATATTTCCCTATAAAGTCGTTCATTTTTAACCTTTTGGATTTTAGATGAGTAATTTTCACAGCACTTAACTTGCAAGGTTTATATGTATCAGGCACTGTGGGGGTAACAAAATTATAAATTAACAACAGGAGTTAACATGCCAAAGTTCGATAACGTTAGTGTGGTTAAAAAAGCCAATGTGTACTTTGATGGCAAAGTATCAAGCCGTACTGTGCTTTTAGGTAACGGTGAGGCTAAAACCTTGGGTTTTATGCAACCCGGTGAATTTGAGTTTAATACTAACCAAAAAGAGTGCATGGAGTTGTTAGCAGGGCAGTGGGATGTATTACTACCTGGTGAAAGCGAGTGGAAAACATTTAATGCGGGCGAGTCATTTAACGTTGATGCTAATGTGAGCTTTCATGTAAAAGTAAGTGATTTTGCAGATTATTGTTGTTCATACACCGATTAATTTGTTGGTTGATTAAATTATCAACACCTCTAAAGGCCGCTACAAAGCGGCTTTTTGCATACTTAATGCTAAATGAATGATCTAAATCAGGTGGGGTAATAAATAATTGCGTAATTTTCATTTTTTCTCTTGTGTTAATTCGTTTAGCCCCCAATACTAACTATGAGGTAACAAATAAAAGGATACCCTATGAAAATTAATCTTTCTGGTCACCATGTTGACGTTACTGATTCTATTAAAGAACACATTAACGAAAAGTTCTCAAAAGTCGCGAGCCATTTTCCATCATTGATATCTCTAGATATTATTCTTTCAAAAGAGCATCATAAGTTCCAAGCAGAAATTAGCACAAATTATGAAGGTGCGCGTATATCGGTAAAAGGGGAAAACGAAGTTATGTATCCTGCTATTTCCAGCGCAGCTAAAAAACTCGATGCCGCACTAAAGCATCGTAAAGGGCAAATAAAAGCGAACTTACATGAAAAGCCTGTAAGTACCACACCAGAAATAGCACATGAAATCATCCAAGAGATGGATTTAAATTAATAACTAACAGCGTGTTATTTTAAAAAGAGCCTAAGGGCTCTTTTTTATTGCCTGTAAATTAGGTAAGTTATGCATTCACACAGTTTATTAATGATAAAAATTAATAATAAAAGCACATAACACACCAAATTTGAGAAGTTAATGCAGTACACACAAAACACATGGAAGTCTCGGTTAGGGGCGCTCGGCCCAGGTATTTTAATGGCAACCGCTGCCATTGGTGGCTCACACTTGGTGGCCTCTACTCAAGCAGGCGCATTGTTTGGCTGGCAGCTATTTTGTCTTATTGTGGTGGTTAACGTTTTAAAGTACCCGTTTTTTCGTTTTGGTATGGAATACACACTCGCCACCAAAAACAGTTTAGTAGAAGGGTATAAAAACCAAGGCCCTGGCTATTTTTACAGCTTTATTGCCCTCAATATTATTGCCGCTGTGGTAAATACCGCAGGTGTATTGTTGCTTACGGCGAGCTTATTACACTACGCATTACCTATTAGCATTCCTGTTACCTTATTGTGTTGGGTAATATTGGCCGTGTGTTTAATTATATTATTACTGGGGCATTTTAAAGCGCTCGATAACGTAGCAAAAGCTATTATGGGGCTACTTACTATAGCAACCATCACTGCATTGGTTATTGCTATAAATAACGGCCCAGTAGCGCCTGTAAACTACGTTGGCCCCTCACCGTATGAACTTGCCATGTTGGGCTTTCTGGTTGCCTTAATGGGCTGGATGCCAGCGCCTATTGAAATATCGGCACTGAGTTCTTTATGGCTTAAGGAAAAACAAACTCAGCAAAGTGTGACTAAAAACCAAGGCTTATTCGATTTTAATCTAGGTTATTGGTTAACCGCCGGGCTTGCGCTGGTATTTTTTAGTTTAGGCGCGTTAGTGCAATACGGGCAGAGTACAAATATAGAGCTAGGCGGCGTGGCGTTTGCTAAACAGCTGATTGATATGTACGCATCAACAATAGGCGAGTGGGCAAGGCCTTTGGTATCAGCCATCGCGTTTTTATGTATGTTTGGCACCACACTCACCGTACTTGACGGCTACGCCCGCACACTTAACGAATCACACAAATTACTTGGTTTTAAGCAATCTAAACACAGCTTAAATACGTGGCTTATACTGCAAGCATTGGCCGGTATGGCGGTTATTTTATTTTTTAAATCAGCCCTTGGCCCTATGCTTACCTTTGCAATGACACTTGCTTTTGTAACCACCCCTGTTTTTGCATGGCTTAACTTCAGCCTAGTGCGCTCAGAGCCCGCGATTAAACACAGTCTACTTTTGCGTGGCTTAACCTGGTTAGGCTTGGTGTACTTGGTTGGTTTTGCTATGGCGTTTGTGGTTTGGAAGTTGATGTAATTTTATATTCGAGGTTCGAGGTTCGAGGTGAAAGGAGCAAATCAAACAACCTCCGCATAAATGTCGTTTGTTGTAGACCGTGATAGGCTGCGGTGGGCGAGAATTGGCCTGTCAAAAGTAATAGCTAGGTGAAAAAGATGATCATACTTGAAAGCCAAGTATTTAAGACAATCCCTAAGTCTCCAGAACAGAGCTTTATCTTTTTAAATAATACGCAAACAGATAAAGTTGTTGATGGTACTTATTTGGAGCTTTGCATTAAAGCAGGTTGGAAATACCTTGCCTTTATGACGGATGATACTCCTTACGAGGATATGCTTCATATCCATCTCTTGAATGAGCGCCTTGATATTATTGATTCAGCTACGATTGGTAGCATGTATTCAACGGGATCTTTTCGAAATTATAATATTCAAAACTCGAACACGTTAACTTTTCATTTTATTGGCGATACTGAATGGAAAATACAAATACTAGATAGCAAGGAATTCTTATTTCCTCTAATTTCTTCACTTAAAGGAGTTTCGAGAAAGAATATTTTTTATCAATATTTTAAAATTTATAGCAATCCTTCGTTATAAACCTTGTAACTTTAAATTGTCCTAGGTAATAATTATTTTATGTTTAATCTACAAGGAGGAAACTATGATATTTAATATGCTCATTACAGACAACTTCGCATCATTTTATGATGAGGATAAAGAAGTACATATTTTTATTGATAGTTTTGATAATCAAAGGTTTGAGATACGAATAGGGGACTTAGAACACTCGAAATCAGTCGGTAGCGTTTTAGCTTCTAGTAATGATGAGTTAAATATAAAGTTATTAGCGCTTTATATTAAATATTAATACACGGAAAAATGAGTTGTAAATGGAAATAAGAACAGGCGAGCTTTCAAACCCACACGTCATAAAACTATTACAAACGCATCATAACGATATGCTAAAGCACTCACCTGTTGAGAGCGTACATGCACTTGATGTGAGTAAACTGACTCACCCCAACATAACATTTTATAGCTTATGGATTGATAATAATTTAGCGGGTGTAGGTGCATTAAAAGCGCTCAATACCACTCATGGCGAAATTAAATCAATGCGTACCTCAAGTAACTATTTGCGCCAAGGCATAGCGGCTAAGCTACTTACGCATATTGTTGAGCAGGCAACACTGCGAGGTTACAAAAAGCTAAGTTTAGAAACTGGAACAGCAGAGGCGTTTTTACCCGCACAAAATCTTTATACTCAGTTTGGTTTTAAAGAATGCGAACCGTTTGGTGATTATGAGCCAGACCCATATAGCTTGTTTATGAGTAAAATGCTTTAAAGTGAGTAGGGGATATTATGGTTTTTAAAGTTGAACTTAAAGCTCCAGCACTGAATGAGTTTGCTAATTTACGTACACAAGTAAAGTGGCAAAATCCTGACGATGAAGTATTGAAACCAAGCATCGAAAATTCATTGTTTTGGATCACTGTATACGACATTGATAAGTTGATAGGCACAGGGAGAGTGATTGGTGATGGCGCAATGTATTTTTATATTCAAGATATAATTGTTGCGCCTAGTTATCAAAAACAAGGTATTGGTCGTTTAGTAATGACCCACATTGAAAACTACTTAACCAACACTTGCTCTAATGGCGCTACAGTCGGTTTATTAAGTGCTCACGGTAAAGAAAGCTTTTATACACATTATGGTTATGTAAAACGCGATGGCGATGTTTTAGGGTTTGGAATGTGTAAGTTTATTAACAAGTAATAAATATTGCTGCATGATATCAAGATTATTAAGATAGCTTTTAGGGGGGATCGCACAATGGGCAAACGTGATTTATTTTCAGAATTAACTACAACGTTTGATGATGCCAAAGCGCATTATGCAATATTGGTGTGAATATGGACAAGCGAGTCATAGCTGCTGAACTGATATATGAAGCAGTTGAAGAATATAAAAATGCGCAAAGTGATATTGGTTATATAAAATCAATTTTACTCTCTGGTGCTGCGATTTACCTTGTAGGACCATTGATAGAAGATGCTGGAAAAACTTCTGAACTGTCAAAAGAAAAACATGCGCAAACTAGTGTTCGTTTTTCTAAATACTTTAGTAGTCGAGAGTTAACGGAAGATGAGATAAAAGATATAAAGAAACGCTCAAGAATTGAAAATAGACGTGTTTATAATTCACTAAAACATACGGGTAATCGTTTTGAAAACCTCTCTGCAATTAGTGATTTAGAGATTGATGTTGACTTTAAAGCTGAAGCAGAGGAGCTCATATGGGATATTATTGATGATTATAATAATATGGACTTCCCTGATTATCACAGCCTACCACGTCGAATAATCGAACTTCTAAATTTCGGAGATCCCATGGATAATTTACCAAAATTTGTCTGTCGTGAGCGAAAAAATTCATAACAATCAATTTAAACGAAGCTAAAAACACGGTAAGCCGGATTGTTTCTGGTTAATTCATCATTTTGTCGGATGGCGTGGCTTCGCCACTTATCCGACCTACGTCAAAGGTAGGTTGGTTAAGCCGAAGGCGCCACCCAACAAAGTTATGGGTTCACGCCCGAAGCTCTGCTGCTAGCGCTGAGCTGGCGTAAATTAATATTTAACTCAGCTCTTTTATAGCGCTACTTATCCCATCCAAGCTCAGCGGGTACATGCGGTTGTTCATTAGCTGCTTTATAAAATCAATTGATTGATAGTACGGCCAGTGTTCAACCGGTTGTGGGTTGAGCCACGCGACTTTATCAAAGTGATTTGTGATTCGGTTCAACCATGCACTGCCGGGTTCTTCATTCCAATGTTCTACTGAGCCGCCAGGATAGGCAATTTCATACGGGCCCATAGTGGCATCACCAACAAATATAACTTTGTAGTCGCTGGTAAATTTGTTGATCAGCGTCATGGTGTCAATAACGTTTGAGTGGCGGCGTTGGTTATCTTGCCACACGTGTTCGTATAAACAGTTATGAAAGTAGTAAAACTCAAGGTGTTTAAATTCGCTGTGGGCGGCGCTAAATAATTCTTCGCAGGTATGAATGTAGTCATCCATTGAACCGCCAATATCAAACAGCATCAATACTTTTACCGCGTTGTGGCGCTCGGGGGCCATTTTTACATCCAGCATGCCGCCTTGCTTGGCGGTCGCGCGAATAGTCTCGTTTAAATCAAGGGTGTCGCTTGCGCCAGTACGAGCAAATTTGCGTAGTTTTTTAAGTGCCAGCTTTATGGTACGAGAGCCAATTTCGCGGTCAGAATCTAGGTTACGGTATTCGCGCTTATCCCACACTTTTACCGCTTGGCGATTGCGGTTGCCGTCTTGACCAATACGCACACCCTCAGGGTTATAACCATACGCACCAAAAGGCGAGGTACCGCCAGTGCCGACCCATTTATTGCCGCCTGCGTGGCGTTTTTGCTGTTCTTCTAAACGCTCTTTTAGGGTTTTCATTAGCTCGTCGAGCCCGCCCATGGCTTTTAGTTGGGCTTTTTCTTCATCACTTAGATGCTTTTCAAACTCTTTACGCAACCAATCTTCAGGTAAGTTGTGTTGTTGTTTTAAGCTTTCGAGCAGGTCTAAGTCGGCAATACCGCTAAAGTAATCGCTAAAGGCTTTATCGAACCGGTCAAAATGGGTTTCGTCCTTTACCATAATAGTGCGCGCTAAATGATAAAACGCGTCTACATCAGCAAATATAACGCCTTGTTTTAAAGCGTTAATTAAATCGAGTAGTTCGCGCAGGCTCACAGGCAAGCGGTATTTACGTAGCGTGAAAAAAAACTGTACCAACATGTTAGCGACGGCTCATAAACGCGAGCTTTTCGATTAGGCTTATGTCTTGCTCGTTTTTAAGTAGTGCGCCGAACATCGGCATTAAGCCGCCTTTTTGCGCTTTGTCGTGCAAGGTTTTTGCGTCTATATCTTCAGCCATTAATAGTTTTAACCAATCCAGTAACTCGCTGGTGGATGGCTTCTTTTTAAGGCCGTTGGCTTCGCGTAAGTTAAAAAATACTTCAAGTGCTTGGCGAACTAAATCTTGTTTAACATGCGGGTAGTGCACATCAATAATTTGCTGCATTTCGTCGCTATTTGGAAAATCAATATAATGGAAAAAACAGCGACGTAAAAACGCATCAGGCAGCTCTTTTTCATTGTTTGATGTGATGATCACAATAGGGCGCTCTTTAGCCACAATACGCTCACCGGTTTCGTATACATGAAATTCCATTTTATCGAGTTCGAGTAGTAAATCGTTTGGAAACTCAATATCGGCTTTGTCTATTTCGTCAATAAGCAGTACTGGGCGTTTTCCGTTTAGTTCAGCGTACATGAAGGCTTGCCACAGCTTACCTTTAACTATGTAGTTACTAATATTATGAACGCGCTCATCACCTAGCTGGCTGTCGCGTAAACGCGATACTGCATCGTACTCGTACAAACCTTGCTGCGCTTTAGTGGTTGATTTTATATGCCACTGAATCAACTCGGTATCTAAACTTTTTGCCAGCTCTTCAGCCAACATGGTTTTACCTGTGCCCGGCTCGCCTTTAATTAAAAGCGGTTTTTGCAGCATAATAGCGGCGTTTACTGCCTGTTTTAATGCTGAGCTTGCGATGTAGTTGTCGGTTGAATTAAATTGCACGGGTCATCCTCTGGTCTGAGCAGTAATTATTATGCGTTATAATGCCATAGTTAATCGGCTTCACCAAGGTAGGCAAAACGGGCGATAGTTTTACCGTCTTTTTCTACGGTTTCAGTAAATATACTTAGTGGGCGTGCCCATATGCCGTATTCACCGTATAAGGCTTGGTAAATAACCAACTGCTCGTTGGTTTCGCTGTGGGTCGCCACATGCATAACTTTATATTGTGGGCCTTTGTAGTGTTGATATAAACCCAGTTTTAGTGCTGTAGTCATAGTCTGTTATCTTGTATAATTTGCCTTCGCTTTTTATTATGCCAAAGAATACGCCAATACTATGAATTATATTTCTCTTGATGATTACAAAAAAGCCTGGGTATTTCGCCACAAAGATATTCCGGTTTCAGATATTGATGCAGCTAATATTAAACCGATGACCAGCGAACGTGCTGCAGTGCTATGGACAACCATGGTGAGTCGTGAACATGATCATCCTGACTTTTTTGATAAAACCGATTGGTGCGCGCAAGAGCAAAACTTTAGCCAAGAAGTAAATTGGGAAGACGCATGGGAAAGCGAAGATCCCCAATTTCCTGACGCTATTTTAAACCACCTAGACTGGCAGGCTAACACCACCGTTTATTTTTGTATGGCGCGCGATAATATTATTGAAACGAGCTTTGATGTGTTTAAACGCAACTGGCAAAACTTTATGTTTTTAGCCGATGGCAGTTTATTAATTGGAAAAAAACGTAATACGGTTGTGCAATTTTTAGAATCAGGCATTGCGAAATTAGGCGAAAAGCCCTAACAATCGGTGCTTAAAAACTGTGTATTACTGTGTTATAAAACATCTATTAAGGTGTTTTTGAGTATAGCGATTGGTCAGTAAAAATAAGCAGTTTGACACAAACCAACAAGTTGAAATGTGGCAAACTGATGCACAAAAAGTGCTTTATGCACAATTATGTAATGCCTTTTATCAGCGTGAGGTGCAGCGCTTAGTGGCTGAACCTAATGGTGATCGTTTACGCAGGCAATTAAAAAGCCTGCCGTATTACATTGAACGTGCCGCAACACGTGTAGCTAATGCAACATCGCCTTTTACGCTCGATGCGCAAAATGGGGGCTGGCTTGAAAAACAAAAACCAACACCGCCAGAAGTTAATTCTTCAGCGAATGAACTTTTTTATCAAGCGCATGCCAAAGTTGGGCTGATTATTCCTGTATTATTACAAAGTCACGGTCAAATTCGGGTTAGAATAGATAGCATTGATCAAGTAACTAAAACACAGGTTCATTGCAATGAGCTTGGCTGGTTTGATTTTTTAGGCCAAGGACTTGAGCAACAAAGTGCGCAATTGCTTAAACCTAGTAAAACGAGCCTTGCTGCGGCGTGTTGTGGCCACCAGTGGCAGTTTTCAAAGCGCAGTACGCCACGGGTATTATCGTTACGGGAAATGTTATTGGCTGCCAATATTAATTGGCGCAATGTTAAGCGGCCATTGGCGTAAAGCTTACAATTCAAAATTAAAATAAGGAGTGTTTAATGCGATTTTTTCAATTTGGCTTGTTGTGCTTAGCACTTTTTATTCAGTATAGACTTTGGTTTGGCCATAATGGTGTGCAAGACTATACCCGTCTAAAAAATGCGGTAGCATCGCATCAACAAACTAACGAAAAACTAATAAAGCGTAATAAAGTATTAAAAGCGGATATAGAAGATTTAAAGCTCGGCCTTGAAGGTATTGAAGAGCGTGCCCGCAACGAATTAGGAATGATTAAACCGGACGAAACCTTTATTCGTGTTTTACCGGCTCAACACCATGACAAATAAATTTACTATTGCAGCTATTGTTCCTGCCGCAGGTGTTGGCAGCAGAATGCAACACACAACACCAAAGCAATATATTTCCTTAGCAGGGAAAACCATTTTAGAGCACACGCTCGCTAAGTTATCGCAGTTACCGCAGTTAAACTCTATAGTGGTGGCTTTGAGCGAAACCGACCCTTACTTTGACGACCTTACGCTAGCTGATCCTCGCATCGTGCGTGCTATTGGCGGTAAAGAGCGTGCAGATTCAGTATTAAACAGTTTATTGTTTTTAGCTGCCAATCCACCGACTTGGGTTTTGGTGCATGATGCAGCAAGACCTTTAGTTGATATTGCTGATATAGAGCGCTTAATCGCACAGTGCATGCAGGCTGATGAAGGCGGCATTTTAGCCAGCAAAGTAAAAGACACCATAAAACGAGGGCAAAGCCATGCGCAGCAAACAGTGCCTCGTGATGATTTATGGCAAGCACTTACGCCACAGCTTTTTAAATATGACGAGCTCAAAACAGCACTGCAAAATGCGTTAGCCAATGGGGCAATTATTACTGATGAAGCCAGTGCCATGGAATGGGCAAATAAGCCGGTAAGGTTGGTGGCGGGGCGCAGTGATAATATTAAAATTACCACCCCAGAAGATTTAGACTTAGCAGCTTTTTTACTGCAAAAACAAAATAATGAGAGTGCAACATGATACGAATAGGCCATGGTTTTGACGTGCATAAGTTTGGTGGCCAAGGGCCTTTAACCATCTGCGGCGAAAAAATTGATTACCCGCAAGGCTTTTTAGCGCACTCAGATGGTGATGTAGCTATTCATGCGTTGTGTGACGCGATTTTAGGCTCATTAGCGCTGGGCGATATTGGTAAGCACTTTCCAGATACAGCCAGTGAGTATGAAAATATTGATAGCCGTATTTTGCTTCGTCATGTGGTGAGTTTGGCCAAGCAACAGGGCTATGTATTGGGCAATGCGGATGTCACCATTGTGGCACAAGCACCAAAAATGCTGCCGCACATTCAAGCAATGCGAACCAATCTTGCCAGTGATTTAAATGCTGAGCTCTCACAGATAAATGTTAAAGCCACAACCACTGAAAAGCTCGGGTTTGAGGGGCGAAAAGAAGGAATTTCAAGCCATGCCGTGGTCATTATGAGTAAACAAAGCGCATGAGCGAATTAAATTATTTATACGGCGCGCCGCTTTCTAAAGCCGATTTTAAAACCACCGCAGAAGACTTCATGGTCGATGAAGATCTCGATATAGAGTTTACCGGCAGTGGCGAGCATGTGTGCTTGCAAGTGGTAAAAAAGGGTGAAAACACCCAATATGTTGCCAAGCTGATTGCACAAAAAGCGGGTGTATCGCCACGTGATGTAAGCTATGCCGGTATGAAAGACCGCCATGGAGTATGCTCGCAGTGGTTTAGCGTAAAAGTACCGATTAAAAAACATATTGATTTTACTGAGCTCAACAGTGAAAGCGTGTTTGTGGTTTCGCAGCAGCGTCATGAGCGAAAATTACGCACCGGTTGTCATAAAGGAAATAGATTTACTATTACCTTGCGCAATGTAACCGAGCCGCTTGATATTTTGTGCCGTATAAACGCAGTGCGTGCTGGTGTGCCTAACTATTTTGGTGAACAGCGCTTTGGTCGTGATGGACACAACCTAGTGATGGCCGAAAAAATGTTTGCTGGTGAGCGTATTCGCGATAAAAAGCTGCGAGGCATTATTATTTCTGCTGCGCGTTCACATGTGTTTAATCAAATTGTTAGTTTACGCGTGGCTGAGCATGGCCTTGCTAAAACCATGCACCGCGAAGTATTTATGCTCAGTGGCAGTAATGCATTTTTTGAAGATGCGATAAGTGATGAAAATATTGCACGGCTTGCTTCTGGCGATATTATGATGTCGGCGCCCATGGTGGGCAAAAGTGAAAAAGGCTTAACCGAACAAGAAAAAACATGGTTGGCACCGTATCAAGCATGGTGTGATGGCTTAGGGGATTTAGGGCTTAAAAACGAGCGTAGAATGCTGCGTTTAATACCCCAAGAGCTAAGCATAGAAACACTTGATGAACGCACATTAAAACTCAGCTTTGGTTTACCCAAAGGCTGCTTTGCAACGGCTTTACTGCGCGAACTGGTTGATTATACTGACGCCAGTCCTCGCGAGCGAAAAGAAAAGGATAACGCAGATGAAGATTCTATTAAGTAATGATGATGGTGTTAATGCCAAAGGTATTGCTGTTTTATACCAAGCATTAACACAAATTGCTGAGGTAACGCTGGTTGCGCCAGATAGAAATTGCAGTGGCGCAAGTAATTCACTGACGTTAATGAATCCTTTGCGTGCAACGACACTCGACAATGGCTTTATGTCGGTTAATGGCACGCCAACGGATTGTGTGCATTTAGGTGTGAATCAATTAATGGATGAAAAGCCCGATTTAGTGGTAGCCGGTATTAACCACGGCGGCAATTTAGGTGACGATACACTTTACTCTGGTACGGTTGCTGCGGCGACCGAAGGTCGTCATCTGGGCTTACCAGCAATTGCGGTGTCTTTGTGCTCTCACCATGGTGAACACTTTGAAACGGCAGCGGCCGTTACGGTCAATATTATTAAAGGGCTTGCTTCGCATCCACTGCCTAAAGATCAGATCATCAATATTAATGTGCCAGATATTCCTTTAAGTGAGCTAAAAGGGGTTCAGGTAACTCGCTTAGGCGCGCGACACAAAGCAGAAACCATGACTAAGCAAAGCGATCCTTGGGGACGCGATATTTTTTGGTATGGTTCTTTGGGTACAGAAAGCGATGCCGGTGAAGGCACTGATTTTTATGCTGTAAATAATGGCTATGCATCAGTCACCCCATTGAGCGTTGATATGACCGCTAAAGACAGTATCAAAGCTGTGGGAGAGTGGTTAGCCGAGTTGGAGATCAACCGTGCTGGCTAATTATACCCGCAGTGCACAAGCGCTTTCAGACCTATTACAACGAGAGGGCGTAGAAGATAAGGAGGTTTTAAAGGCGATTGCGCAAATTCCTCGGCATATTTTTATTGATGATGTACTAAAGCACAAAGCGTATCAAAATACGGCGCTACCAATAGGGCAAGGACAAACTATTTCTCAGCCTTACATTGTTGCCCGTATGACCGAATTGATGCGTTTAGCTGGCGTGAAAAGTAAAGTGTTAGAAATTGGTACCGGATCCGGCTATCAAACCGCGGTACTGGCTAAAACCTTTGATAAGGTGTACTCGGTTGAGCGTATAAAAGCTTTGCAATGGCAAGCAAAGCGTCGATTACATCAGCTCGATTTATATAATGTCACTATGAAACACGGTGACGGTTGGCAAGGATGGCAATCGCAAGCGCCATTTAATGGCATTATTGTGACGGCTGCGGCAACGATTATCCCTCCAGAACTACTCGCACAACTTGCAGATGGAGGCGTATTACTCGCCCCCATTGGTGAGGCAGAACAAAAATTAACCATGGTTATTCGCCAAGGCGATAGCTTTACAGAGCATGTAATTGCGCCAGTAAGATTTGTACCTTTGGTCCCTGGCGATATTGAATAGGAATTCATTTTGAAGTTGTTTACCAAGTTATATGATATGGCCTTAGTGTGGGCTAAGCATCGCCATGCAGAACGTTATTTAGCAGGGATGAGCTTTGCCGAATCGGTTTTTTTTCCGGTGCCACCCGATGTAATGTTAGCGCCTATGTCGCTGGCACAACCGAGTAAAGCATGGCGATTTGCAAGCTTTGCTACCGTAGCTTCTGTGCTTGGTGGCGTGCTAGGTTATCTACTAGGGTTTTGGTTATTTGAACCTGTTGTAGAGCCTTTTATTGCACAAATGCAATGGCAAGATAAATTTAATACGGCACTTACATGGTTTAAAGATTATGGCGTATGGGTGGTATTTTTAGCCGGGTTTTCGCCTATTCCTTATAAGGTATTTACTATTGGTGCAGGGGTATTACAAATGGCGTTTTTACCTTTTATTATTGCCTCAGGTATTGGGCGTGGCGCGCGTTTCTTTTTAGTATCTGCTTTAATGAAATGGGGCGGAGTTAAAATGGAACAAAAATTACGCCAATATATTGAAGTACTTGGCTGGGCAGTGGTTGCTTTAATCGCTGTTGCGTACCTATTGTTGCGATAATCGCCATAATATAATGATATTAAAACAGAGGGCAAAACACATTGAATAAACAAATACGCTGTTATGTTGCTTTATTTATTAGTGTTTTGCTCTGTGCATGCTCGTCTCGCCATGTTCCCGCTCCGGTAAGCAGTTTAAATAATAATATTAATGACTATCCCTCACGGATTAATATTAACGGCGGAAAATACACAGTACAAAAAGGCGATACACTTTACTCGATTGCTTTTAGTGCCGGAAAAGATTTCAGAGAGCTTGCAAAAAACAATTCAATTCCATCACCTTACACTATTGTTCCTGGTCAGGTTGTATCCCTTTTAGAACCAAGTAGGTCAAGGGTTACACAAAAAAAGTATAAAAAGAAAGCTGTTAAAAATTCATCCCATTTACAAAAAGGCAACATAAAATTAAAGAAAGAGCTTGATAAGCCGAAAAAACGTAGGTATGTTCAAAAACAAGCTAACCAAAAAATTAGCAAGCCTCAAGGTTCTACAAACAGAAAGTTGAGTTGGTTTTGGCCTGCTAAAGGTAAAATAATCCAACGCTTTTCTAACAAGGAAAATGGTTATAAAGGCCTACAGATTGCTAATAAAAAGGGGACGGCAGTATTCGCCGCTGCTCAAGGAACGGTAGTCTATGCGGGTAGTGCACTAAGAGGTTACGGTAATTTAATTATATTGAAACATAATGATGATTACCTAAGTGCTTATGCACATAACTCAAAGTTACTTGTTAAAGAAAAGCAAATAGTGAAGGCGGGACAAAAAATAGCAGAAATTGGTAATTCAGAGTCTTCAGTAACGGCACTTCGCTTTGAAATTCGTTATCGAGGAAAAGCTGTTAACCCTGCTAAATACCTACCCTGAACTAAAGGTGTTGATTGACAGTTCTGGAGAAGGCTCATGGCTAATACAGCAAAAGCTAATAAAACGACTACAGACCTTAATCATAAAGTTATTGATAGCTTGCTCAGGAGAAGTCTTATGGCTGATGTAGCAAAAGCTGAGAAAACCCCCACTGATGATAAGTTTGACGATTCAAAAGTTGAAGAGCCAACGCAACTACTTGATGACGTGGAAGATGAAGACGTATTTGTTAAAGAAGAAGTCACTAAAAACTTCGACGCCACTCAGTTATACCTAGGCGAAATTGGTTTTTCCCCTCTATTAAGTGCCGAAGAAGAAGTTTTTTTTGCACGAAAATCGCTTAAAGGCTGTGAAGCTTCCCGTAAACGCATGATTGAAAGTAACTTACGCTTGGTTGTGAAAATTGCGCGCAGGTATAACAATCGTGGGCTTGCTCTACTCGATTTAATTGAAGAAGGTAACTTAGGACTCATTAGAGCGGTTGAAAAGTTTGATCCTGAACGTGGTTTTCGATTTTCTACTTATGCTACATGGTGGATACGTCAAACCATTGAGCGGGCGATAATGAATCAAACGCGTACGATTCGTTTGCCTATTCATGTAGTTAAGGAGCTTAACGTTTATTTACGTACAGCACGTGAGCTAACGCAAAAGCTTGATCATGAGCCTACCGCAGAAGAAATTGCAGAAAGCTTAGATAGACCGGTTGAAGACGTCACCAAAATGCTACGCCTAAATGAAAAAATAGCCTCTGTAGATATGCCCATTGGTAGCGAGAATGACAGTGCATTATTAGATGTGATAGCTGATGAAAAAAATGTAGGCCCTGAAGGTGAAGTACAAAACAACGATATGAATACGCATATTATTGACTGGTTAGGTGAATTAAACCCTAAGCAACGCGAAGTACTTGCACGTCGGTTTGGTTTACTAGGCTATGAACCCTCAACCCTTGAAGATGTTGGCCGTGAAATAGGCTTAACCCGTGAGCGAGTTCGCCAAATACAGGTTGAAGCGCTGCGCCGCTTAAAAGATATTTTGCAACAAGAAGGCTTAAGTACCGAAAGCTTATTTGAACAATTTGCTTAATCTAATCTAAACACACAGAGAAATGAATACAGCCCGGCTTTTTAAGCCGGGCTGTTTGCGTTTAAAGCAGTGCTTTTAATTTATAAAGCAGTTCATGCGCCTGACGCGGTGATAGGTTATCAGGGTCTATTGCGCTCATTTGTTGCTCAAGCTCACTAGGCTGAATTATTTGCGGTTCACTATCAAACGGTAAAACCTGTTGCTCTGTAGTGACTGTGGTGACGCTTTGATGGTTTTCAAGCAAGCTTAGCTTTTGTTTAGCTTGGGCAATAACTGCTTTAGGCACCCCGGCCAGTGCCGCTACTTGCAAACCAAAGCTCTTACTCGCTGCGCCATCTAATACCGTATGCATAAAGGCAATGGTATCGTTGTGTTCGATGGCATCTAGGTGCACATTAACCAGCCCAGGCGTTTGCTCTGCAAGTTCTGTAAGTTCAAAGTAATGGGTTGCAAACAGGGTTTTAGCCGCTATTATTGAAGCGAGGTGATCAGCCGTCGCGTACGCCAGTGATAAACCATCGTAAGTACTGGTTCCTCGGCCTATTTCATCCATAAGCACCAATGATTGCGCGGTGGCATTATTTAAAATAGCCGCGGTTTCGGTCATTTCAACCATGAAGGTTGAACGCCCAGATGCTAAGTCGTCACTGGCGCCAATACGGGTAAATATTCTATCTATATTACCAATTTTAGCGCTATCGGCAGGAACGTAACAGCCAATATGTGCCATAAGCACAATAAGCGCAGTTTGGCGCATGTAGGTTGATTTACCGCCCATGTTAGGGCCGGTAATAATCAACATTTTACGCTGGTTATTGAGCTCCACAGGGTTGGCAATAAACGGGTCTTTCATTACCTGCTCTACCACAGGGTGGCGGCCTTGTTTAATGCTGATATTATCGTTATCGCAAAGCTCAGGCTTGGCATAATTAAGTGTTTGAGCACGCTCTGCTAAATTGTTCAGTACATCTAGATCGGCAATTACTGAGGCCATTATTTGTAGCTGCTCAATATGCGGAGCTATAAATTCAAATAACTGTTCGTATAATTGTTTTTCAAGGGCCAGCGCTTTTGATTGACTGCCGAGAACTTTGTCTTCGTGTTCTTTTAGTTCTGGGATTATATAGCGTTCGTTATTTTTTAATGTTTGACGACGAATGTAATCTGCAGGCACTAAGTGCGAGTTGGCGCGACTCACTTCAATAAAAAAGCCATGCACTCGGTTATAACCAATTTTAAGTGTACTAATACCGGTGCGTTCTCGTTCGCGCTGCTCTAGCTGTTCAAGCACATCGGTGGCACCTTGGCTTAAATTACGCCACTCATCGAGTTCGCTGTTATACCCTGGCGCAATAACACCGCCATCACGAATTAACACTGGCGGATTATCAATGACAGCACGTTCAAGTAATGCTTGTAGCTCAGGAAGCTCTTTAGAATGCGTAATTATATGCGAAATACGTGTATCAGTTGCATCGTTTAATAAGCTATGCAGTGGCGCCAATGCTTGAAGCGCACTACGAAGCCGTGTTAAATCGCGTGGGCGAGCGGTATGTAATGCCAAGCGAGCAATTACACGTTCTATATCACCAATCTCTTTGAGCGCGTCATGCAGTTCACCACATAATTGTGCATCTAAAATGGCAGTAATAGCATTAAGTCGTGAGTTGAGTTCATCTTTATTACGAATAGGAGTATGAATGCGACGTTTAAGTAATCGCGAGCCCATCGCCGTTGCTGTTTTATCAAGCACTTGGGCTAAGGTGTTTTCAAAGCCGCCGGATAAATTAACCGTTAACTCAAGGTTTTTACGGGTTGGCGCATCCAAAATAACCGCGTGTTCGTTATGCTCAAGAGTGATTGCGCGGATGTGCGGTAATGCAATACGTTGCGTATCTTTTACGTACTGCATTAAACAGCCTGCTGCAACCAAGGCGCTATGTGCTTTGTCGACGCCAAACCCCACTAAATCTTTGGTCCCAAACTGCTCGCACAGTAAGTGCTGCGCGGTATCAAGGTCAAACTCCCAATCAGGGCGACGTCTTGCCCCTTTAATGTGTTCAATTAAGTGAATATTTTCAAAGTGTTCGCTATACAGTAATTCAGCGGGCGCTAAGCGTTGTAGCGTTGAGCTAAATGCTTCATCAGTGTTTACTTCAACAACATTAAAGCGTCCTGAGTTGATATCAAGATACGCAATACCGTATTGGCCTTTTTTATTTTGCCAAACACTGGTTAAAAGGTTGTCTTGGCGTTCTTGCAGTAAGGCTTCGTCAGAAATGGTACCCGGAGTGACAATACGTACTACCTTGCGTTCAACAGGACCTTTGCTGGTGGCTGGGTCGCCCACTTGCTCACAAATAGCCACCGACTCGCCCATTTGGACTAAGCGGGCTAAATAGTTTTCTACTGCATGATAAGGCACGCCCGCCATAGGAATAGGATCGCCACCGGCTTTGCCACGATGTGTTTGTGAAATATCAAGCAATTGCGCGGCGCGTTTTGCGTCGTCAAAAAAGAGTTCGTAAAAATCCCCCATCCGATAAAACAATAAAATATCGCGATGCTCTGATTTTATTTTTAGATACTGCTGCATCATAGGGGTTTGTTGTTTTATAGTGTGCGGTGCATAAAGATCAAACGACATGTATTTACCCAAAGGCTGAATATGGAATTACATCAAGAGATTAAGACACTTGCTGCGCAATTAGGCGCTATTTTAACGGATAAACGCTTATGGATCACTACCGCTGAATCATGTACTGGTGGTGGAGTGAGTTATTCGCTTACCGATACCCCCGGAAGCTCTGCATATATTGACCGCGCATTTGTCACTTATAGCAATAACGCAAAGCATGAATTACTCAATGTGAAGCGTGATACCCTCGAGGAATTTGGCGCGGTGAGCGAACAAACAGTCATTGAGATGGCAGCAGGTGCATGTAAGGCGGCTAATGCTGATATTGGCATTGCTATTTCAGGAATTGCAGGTCCCGGTGGTGCCACTGAGGGCAAACCGGTAGGGCTTGTGTGGTTTGGGCTACAAATTAACGGTAAACATTGGACGTTTGAGCAAGTATTTGATGGAGATAGGGCACAAGTTAGGCTGCAAGCTATTGTATTTTCTTTAAAAACTATAATAGAGAAGATAAAATAATAAAATTAGCTTGATACTGTGATTTCATACAGTATACTTGTCTGCATTAGCTGGATTTGGAGAGTAAAATGAACGATAACAAACAAAAAGCATTGGACGCAGCTTTATCACAAATTGAACGTCAATTTGGTAAAGGCTCAATTATGAAATTGGGTGATAACAAGGCGTTAAACATTGACGCTGTATCAACAGGCTCGCTAGGTATTGATATTGCTTTAGGCATAGGCGGCTTACCAATGGGGCGTATTGTTGAAGTATATGGCCCAGAGTCATCAGGTAAAACAACGCTAACATTGCAAGTTATCGCTGAAGCTCAAAAAGAAGGTAAAACGTGTGCCTTTGTTGATGCTGAGCATGCTCTTGATCCAATTTATGCACAAAAACTAGGCGTTAACATTGATGAGTTACTGGTATCTCAACCAGATACGGGTGAGCAAGCACTGGAAATTTGTGACATGTTAGTGCGTTCAAGCGCGGTTGATGTGGTTATTGTCGATTCGGTTGCAGCATTAACGCCAAAAGCTGAAATTGAAGGCGACATGGGTGATTCACACATGGGCTTACAAGCACGTTTAATGTCACAAGCATTACGTAAGCTGACTGGTAACATTAAGCGCTCAAACACGCTATGTATTTTCATTAACCAAATCCGTATGAAAATTGGTGTAATGTTTGGTAACCCTGAAACAACAACCGGTGGTAACGCCCTGAAATTTTACGCCTCTGTACGTATTGATATTCGTCGTATTGGTTCGGTAAAAGAAGGCGACGAGGTTGTTGGTAATGAAACGCGCGTTAAAATTGTTAAAAACAAAGTTGCACCGCCGTTTAAACAAGCTGAATTTATCATTATGTATGGTGAAGGTATTTCTAAGCAGGGTGAGCTGATTGATTTAGGTGTTAAGCACAAACTTGTTGAAAAAGCAGGTGCTTGGTATAGCTATAATGGCAACAAAGTTGGCCAAGGTAAGTCTAATTCAATTAAGTTCCTTAAAGAAAACCCTGAAATTGCAGATGAAATTGAAGGTAAACTACGTGAAATGCTATTGCTAAAAGCAACAGTTGAGCCAGAAGATGGCGAAGACGTATTAGGTGACGAAGGCGACCTTTAAGCCAATTAGTTTTAAAAGCTTGATTTGACCCGAGCTTAAAAAAAGCGCTAACCAATTAGGTTAGCGCTTTTTTATTGCTTGCTATAAATTGACTTAAGCTCTGTTCATGAGAGCCCAGTACTCAGATTTATAGCTGCCAGTTAACTGACAGCGAGTAGTTACGCGGTGCACCGTAGTAACCTTGAGCCCAATAGAGGCTGTTTATGTATTTTTCATCAGTGCTGTTATTAACATTGAAGGTAACACCGACGTTTTGAGTAATTTCGTAGGTGGCCATTAAATCTAGTAAGCCATAAGCACCTTGTTTTGTAGTAACCAATGCGTTGCCTGCTGGATCTTTTACTTGCACACGGCTAATAGAATCTTGCCAGCGGTAATTAGCACCTAAGGTTAAACCATCAATAAATGGCACTTGATAAGTGGCAGCCATTTTTAATTGGTTTTCTGGGGTGTAATCTTTGACAAGTTCGTCACCATCAATACTTAAATTACTAAAGCTGATACTGGCACTTAAATCATCAGTTAAGCGACCGCTTAGCTCAATTTCGAATCCATCGCTATTGATACCATCTGCAGCATAATAACGCGTATCGCTAGGAAGAGAGTTTGGAAGTGCAACAGCAAGTCCATCTTGCTCGGCATCAAAGTAGGCGAGTGTAACAAATACTTGCTCACCTAAAAGCTGTGCTTTTAGGCCAACCTCAGTACTTTTGCCAATTACAGGAGCCAGTTGTTCAGCGTTAATGCCTAACTCTTTTTGTGGTACAAACGTTTCGGTATAGCTAGCATACGCAGATAACGACTCAGTAAAATCGTACACCGTACCAATGTAAGGAATAACCTCTGAGTCATCGCGGGTTTGCACGACACTATAAGCAGTACCTTTAGTTTCCCAATCGGTATAGCGAACGCCTGCCAAAATGCTTAATGGCTCTGCTAGTTTAATACGAGTTGAAATATAGGCAGATCTTTGTGTATTTTGTACATCACTGCCGTTAGGCGAATCAACCAGTGTTGCCTCAGGGATAACACCATCCCAAGTCGCTAAATCAGGCATCGCAGGGAAACCATTTCCTGTGCTGTAGTCATAAAGCGATTGGTCATTAAAGTCCATGTTTGCTTGGCTAATACCGAATGATAAGTCGTGCTCTAGTGAAAATAACTCAAATTTACCGCTGGCATATAAGTCAAACAAATCTTGGGTGTCTTTGTAATCATAACGACTCGCATAGCCGGTTAAACCTAAACCAGTTTCTTTATCTGGGGTACCATACACATAAAATAATTCAGAATTTTGTTCATTCTTTATGTGGGCATAACGCGCTTTTGCGACCCAGGTAGCCGATAAATTTTGCTCAAGAGTTACATAGATACGTTCAGCGCTATTATCCCAATACGAGCAATCTGCAGCTGTACTAGTTGACTCATCATAGTTAGTGGGGGAGCCATCTGTGTAATAAAGCGGTAGCGCGCCCCATAGAGGGCTGTCGGCATCTTTTTGTTGGTTTACGTAGTTAATGTTCAGAAGTGTATCGTCGGTTAGCTTTCCTTCATAGGCAAGGTAGGCAATGGTTTTATCGGTTTCGTAGCGGTCTAGATATGACTCTTTATCTTGCTTAGTAAATACAGCACGGACAGCATGCTCGTCGTTAATCGGTGTGGAAACATCAATATCTACACGTTTGTTATTCCACGAACCATAAGAAACCGATGCATGAACTTGTGTTGTGTAGGTTGGCTTTTTTAGCACCATATTAACAGTCGCTGATGGGTTACCTGCACCGGTCATCATGCCATTGGCACCACGTACAATTTCAACACGGTCGTAAATTGCAGTATCAAGTGTCCCTTGAATTGAACCAGAGGTTTGCGGTGTGCCTAAGCCATCGATTAAAAAGTTAGTTATTTCAAAACCACGGGCTTTAAAGTAAGTACGATCGGTTTCTATTTGTTCCACTGTTACGCCTGGGGTGCTTTCTAATACCGCATTAATATCATCAAGTGAAAAGTCATCCATCAACGCGCGTGAGACAACAGAAATTGATTGCGGAGTTTCTTTAATGGTTAAACCTAGCTTAGTCGCTGACTGTGCTTCTTCGGTAATATAATTTTTATGATGTTGCCCATAAACGGCAATTTTTTCTAAAGGTAGGTCGTCTTGCGTGTCGTTTGCAACAGCATGCCCAGATAAAACCAGTGAAGTAAGTAGACTCAGTTTAAATGCAGAGTTTTTATGTTTGTACAGCATCATGTTTCCCATAAGATTAAATGTGGGTGGTAATTTAATCTAAATGAGAGTGATTTGCAATTGCGTTTGCTGGGTATTTTACACGTCTTTAATATTTTTTAAGTAAAGCGCATGGATTTGGTTAACTTGAGCTCTGGTTAAAAACAAAAAAAGCGGCCGAAGCCGCTCAGGAAGTAAATCAGTATTTTAATTGGTTAGGAAATTAAAACGCATACTTTACAGAAAATTGTAAACGATCTAGATCGCCATCTACGCCACTTTCAAGCTCGCGTTCTGCATGTTTAAATTCAGCGCCAAAGGTTAGACGTTTAACCGGTGAGTATAAAATATTTGCGCTGTAGCTTTGGCTTGATTCAACAGGGTCGCCAGAGATAGCTAATAAATCAGTGTTATTGTCAGCACTAAAGAAAGAATATAAGAACGTCGAGCGCCACTGGCTGTTCCACTTATGTTGATACGCAATAAAACCAGATGTTGAATCAATCGCATCTAGGTCATCACCATTAAGAACCGCACCACGTGCTACGTTTAGACCCACATAACGACCTAGTCCTTTACCTTGGGTAAGCATAAATTTTAGATTGTCTTCACCAAGCTTCACCATACCCGATGCACTAACACCAAATGAGGTTTCATCGGCATCAACACCACCTACTTTGTAGGTCAGTTGACGAGCAAGGGCTGTTACTACAAAGTTACCCCAATCAGCATTATGGGTGTAGCGTGCGGTAAAGTCAGGTAATGAGGCATCATCAGTTACGGCCATGCCACCGCCGGCTGTAGTAATTGTGCTTTCTGGGTTCTCTAACGAGAATGACCATGCACCCGTAGTGTATTTAATTTGAGATTGACGAACAAACACCGTGCCTTCTGCAGGACCAACAAAATCAAGTGCTTCTGGTAATGCACCGACGTTTTGAAAGTTTGACCATGTTTGACCAAATAACCAGCCATCATATGAGATAAATGCATGGCGAATGCGCGGAGAGTATGAATTAGACACACGCTCGTTGCCGCCAGGAGCTGACAATAAAAAGTCTAGCTCTATTTTAGTTTTAACCGTTTTACCGTTATCTAAAAGTGTAGACGTACCAAAGTTAAAGCGAGATTCACGTGCGTGCATATCAAATACAGCATCTGAGTTATTATCGCTGCCAACGGTTAATGTACTTGGTACATAAAAGTCACGGCCAACACTGGTGCCTGCAGGCGCACCTGCTGAGTAGTCACTCCACATTGCGTCGAGTTTAATGTATCCACCGTAGGTGAATTCGGTATCACCTATTTTTGCAGCTGTTGCGGCATAAGCTGTGCTAGAAAGTGCACAAAGTACAGCTGTAGCTGCCAGTGTTTTAATTGGAGTAAATTTCATTGTTGCGTCCTTTTATAGGCTACTTGTTGTATGTTGTTTGCTTATGATATGTATTAATGTGTGTTACTTATATAGTACTAACAGATTGAATTTAATTATCTTTAATCTAATTTGTTAGTAAATACGAATTATTAATAAACAATCAAAGTTTTTAAATATTCAAGCTACTGTTGTATATGTACACAATTTACTCAATCAACTATTAGTCTATTAGACTAAGGTTTAATAATTATTGAGTGTTCATATACTTTTATTTAATAGTATGTTTTTTATGTAAATAGGGTGTAGCCATGAGGATTATAGATAAGATAATCGTTGTTTGAACTCAGATACAACTAATGTCTAATATTTAATAGTGCACTGCTGAGTAATCCTTGATGAAAAGCCTAAGGCAAGTAATATAAATTGGAGACTAATATGTCACAAAGTATCTATCCAGTTCCTGCGCACATTAAAAACGCAGCGCTCGTCGATAATGAAAAATATAATACGATGTATAAACAGTCTATTGAGGACCCTGAAGGGTTTTGGGCTGAGCACGGTAAGCGTCTTGACTGGTTTACTCCATATTCAAAAGTAAAAAACACTTCATTTGATAAAGGCCATATCAATATCAAATGGTATGAAGATGGCTACCTTAATGCCTCATATAACTGTATTGATCGTCACTTAAAAACAAAAGCAGATAAAGTAGCGTTAATTTGGGAAGGCGATGATCCCTCGCAAAGCGAAAATATTACCTACCAACAACTACATGATGAAGTTGCTAAATTTGCCAATGGTTTAAAAAAGTTGGGTGTGAAAAAAGGTGACCGTGTTGCCATTTACATGCCAATGAGCCCACAAGCTATATATGCAATGCAGGCTTGTGCTCGTATAGGCGCAATTCATTCAGTTATTTTTGGTGGTTTTTCACCGTCAGCTATTGCGGATCGTATTAACGACTCGGGCGCTAAAGTGGTGATCACGTCAGATGAAGGCCGACGTGCAGGTAATTGTGTTCCGCTCAAAGCCAATGTAGATGAAGCCGTATTACAAGATTCAGTCACCACTGTTGAACATGTAGTGGTACATAAACTAACTTCAGGCGATGTTGATTGGCACGACCATGATATTTGGTGGCATGACTTAGTTGTAGACCAAGCGCCAGAGTGCGAACCTGAACACATGAATGCTGAAGACCCGCTGTTTATTCTGTATACCTCGGGTTCTACGGGTCAGCCTAAAGGTGTGGTTCATACCACCGGTGGCTATTTAGTCTATTCATCTATGACCCACGAATACATTTTTGATTTAAAAGACGATGATATTTTTTGGTGTAGTGCTGATGTTGGCTGGATCACAGGTCACAGTTATATTGCTTATGGACCGCTCGTTAATGGGTGTACACAAGTCGTATTTGAAGGCGTACCAACTTACCCAACTGCTGGTCGTATGGGTGAAGTGGTTGATAAACATAACGTGACAATTTTATACACAGCACCTACTGCCATTCGTGCATTGATGGCCAAAGGCGAAGAGCCGATTGCCAGCTCACATCGCGACAGCTTGCGCATTTTAGGTTCTGTGGGTGAGCCAATCAATCCAGAAGCATGGACCTGGTACTATGAAAAAATTGGTAAATCTAATTGTCCAATTGTAGATACGTGGTGGCAAACTGAAACCGGTGGCATCATGATTGCGCCATTACCAGGTGCAACCGATATGAAACCTGGCTCTGCAACTCGTCCATTCTTTGGTATTGCACCGGCGTTATTTGATGCTGAAGGCAATACATTAGAAGGTGCGGTTGACGGTAACCTTGTGATTTTAGATAGCTGGCCTTCACAAGCACGAACAGTGTATGGCGACCATGAGCGCTTTGAACAAACCTACTTTAGCGCTTATCCTGGTGTGTACTTTACTGGTGACGGTTGTCGTCGCGATGAAGACGGTGATTATTGGATCACAGGACGCGTTGATGACGTACTTAATGTGTCTGGGCACCGTTTAGGTACTGCTGAAATTGAAAGCGCATTAGTTGCTCATGAAGCTGTAGCTGAAGCGGCAGTGGTAGGTTACCCACATGATATTAAAGGCCAAGGTATTTACGTTTACATAACTCCTAATGAAGGCGTTACTGTGAGTGATGAGCTGACCAAAGAGATCCGTAATTGGGTACGTAAAGAGCTAAGCCCAATAGCATCACCCGATATGATTCAATGGTCGCCAGGTTTACCAAAAACACGTTCTGGCAAAATTATGCGTCGTATTTTACGTAAAATCGCGGCAAATGAGTACCAACAGCTTGGTGATACCTCAACACTTGCTGATCCGTCAGTGGTTGATGAGCTAGTAGAAAATCGATTAAATCGTTAATTTCGCGTTAAAAGCTTGATTAGAAGTTGATTCTAAACGTAGTATATCGGCTGTTGTCTATTGGACAGCAGCCGAATTTTTGGGAGTGAACAATGAGTCAGTTTTTAATAGCGGACGATCATCCGTTATTTCGTGAAGCACTAAAGGGCGCTTTGAGTGCAAAGTTTGCGGGTTTGGAAGTATTTGAATCAGCGGATTTTGATAGCACATTGCAGGTGTTAAGCGAACAAGAAGATCTTGATATATTACTACTAGATTTACACATGCCAGGTAACGGTGACTTATACGGCTTGATCCGTATACGTGAAGATTACCCAAGCTTACCTATTGCGGTGGTTTCGGGTAGTGAAGATGTAAATATTGTTTCGAAAGTTATGGGTTATGGGGCAATGGGGTTTATTCCTAAGTCTTCATCATCTGACGATATTGCCAACGCAATTAACCAAATACTCGAAGGCGATACTTGGCTGCCAACCGAACTAAAAACTAAAGTGGCTGAAATAGAAGGCGCAGATAGAGAAATTGCTGCACAAGTGGCATCACTCACTCCACAGCAATACCGCGTATTACAATATTTGCACGAAGGTTTACTGAATAAACAAATTGCGTACGAACTTCACATTTCAGAAGCCACAGTCAAAGCTCACATCACTGCCATATTTAGAAAACTCGGTGTTTATAATCGAACTCAAGCTGTTTTAATTGCTGCAAAACTACAACTAGAACCCATAGAGCAAGCTTAAGCAGACTAAATAAGAGGCGAGAGCCTCTTTTTTGTAACCCCATCACAACAAACCCATCAGTTAATTACCATGGGATAACAAGTCATTCATCTTTATTACATGACCTGCTCAGAAAATAATGCTAGGTTACGGGCATTTTGTAATTAAGAGAGCATGGTATGTCAGACTCAATGGACTCACCACACACATCCCAAGATGAAAATCAGGCCGCAAAGGGCGGTTGGTTTAATCGATTTTTAGCCACGGTAGAATTTTTAGGGAATATGCTTCCCCATCCAATTACCTTATTCGCGCTGTTTTGTATTGCCATTATTTTATTTAGTGGCGTTGCTGATTGGTTTGGACTTAGTGCTATCGATCCTCGCCCTGAGGGCTCTGCTGGGCGCGATCCAGATGGTGTAATTGAAGTAGTTAGCTTACTCAGTGCCGAGGGCTTACAGCGTATTGTAACGGGATTGGTAACTAACTTTACCAGCTTTGCGCCACTGGGTACGGTGCTAGTAGCGCTATTAGGTGTAAGTGTTGCCGAGCATTCAGGATTATTGTCTGCGGCAATGCGTGGCATGGTTATGGGTGCATCTAAACGCTTAGTTACCTTTATGGTGGTATTCGCTGCTATTTTATCAAACACAGCATCTGAGCTGGGTTATGTAGTATTGATCCCCCTAGCGGCAATGATATTTCATAGTTTAGGTCGTCATCCGCTTGCAGGCCTTGCTGCAGCGTTTGCTGGTGTATCGGGTGGCTATAGTGCTAACTTATTACTGGGTACTATCGATCCGTTATTAGCGGGTATTACGACGCCTGCAGCACAAATGATTGACCCAACTTACCAAGTAGGCGCTGAAGCGAACTGGTATTTTATGATGATTTCAGTATTGCTAATTGCTGTTTTAGGTACGCTTGTTACTGAGAAAATTGTTGAGCCACGTTTAGGTAAATATAACCCAGATGAAGCCAGTGAAGATTTAGCTCAAAATAATATTGCCGGTTTAACTGCCAAAGAAAAGTCAGGTTTGAAATGGGCTGGAGTTTCATTACTTGTTGTTTCGTTGTTGCTCGCTTGGACGATTGTACCCGCAGACGGTATTTTACGTAACCCTGAAACAGGTCTAGTTGCTCACTCGCCGTTTTTAAAAGGGATTGTTGTTTTTATTTTTGTTACCTTTGGTATTCCGGGCTTTGTGTATGGTCGAGTGGTTGGCACCATGAAAAATGATAAAGACGTGATCAATGCCATGAGCAAAAGTATGAGCTCTATGGGCATGTACATTGTATTAGTGTTTTTTGCTGCGCAGTTTGTTGCATTTTTTAAATGGACTAACTTAGGCACAATTTTAGCGATTAACGGTGCCGCGTTATTACAAGCTCTTAGCTTAACTGGGCCGGAAGTATTTGTACTGTTTATTTTGATGTGTGCTTTAGTGAACTTAACGCTAGGCTCATCGTCAGCGCAGTGGGCAGTAACAGCCCCTATTTTTGTTCCTATGCTGATGTTAATTGGTTATGCACCAGAAACAATTCAAGCGGCTTATCGTATTGGTGATTCAGTAACTAACTTAATTACCCCCATGATGAGTTACTTTGGTTTAATCCTTGCGGTTGCCACTAAATACAAAAAAGACATGGGAATAGGTACTTTGGTAGCCACTATGTTGCCATACAGCTTAATCTTCTTTGTTGGCTGGGTGGTACTGTTTTACTTATGGGTATTTGTTTTAGGTATGCCAGTAGGCCCTGGAGCACCAACGTATTACACACCCTAGTTAAGTAAGGTTAATTATTTACTTATAAAAATGCCAGCTTATTAGCTGGCATTTTTAATAGCTATATAAAGCTAATTATGAAAATACGACGGTTTTATTGCCATTAATAAACAGCTAGAGTATTACCAAATTGGTTTAATAACATGCCGCCTAAACAAAGGCTTCTTTTGGAGCTAATAATACAACTTTGGTTTTTTCTTCGCCGTGCAGTGCCTCTTTGACGTTAGCAGGAAACCCTTCGCAAAGTTATGATAAAAATCGCTGCGAGATTAGCCTGTGAGTTCTGCTCTCATAAAAAGCGTTGTGCATCTTTATCAACAAGGCCTAATAATATCTAAATTATGCTGATTACAGAGTTTGGTAATTTTGGCTAAGCCTATATCGTCTGCGTATTAATTGGTTAGTGTATTACTTATTTTCCTCATCCCCTCCCTGTCTTTGATGCGCTTGCAGGGGGGAATTACATTTACATCAATGTGTAGAGAGGGGGATTTAGTGTGGAAAGATGCCACCTAGTAATAAGGTGGCATATAGATAAGCTAGGTTTTTGGCTCAGACGCTAAATCGTCTTCCTGACGTAAAAAACCAGCGGCTTCCTCATCATCTTTGGTTAAAGCTGGCTGCATAGGCATAGCCCGTGTTTGCTGGTTTAACTGGTGCAGTTGAGATGCATTGCCTAAATCGCGTTCGCTAGTGATAGAGGCAATTGATTCTCGGTCTTTCAAAAATGCAATTACATCTTTTTTGATTGCTTGTAATTGACCTTCATCTTTATGCATTTCCATAATATGTCGAGGATGCTCGAGGTTTTTCATGCCTGTAGCTGCAAAGGTTGTAGAAACAATGCGCGAAACAATCACCCAAGGCGTTATGCTGCTACGTACCAAGGTATTTTCCGAGCGTGTGCTATCATGAATACCGGTGCCCGTTGATATTTTTGACTCAGTAAATGTACCCTCGCACTTGAAGTACACGAGTAAAGATTCAAATTGCATTTCAGCAAAAAATAAATGGGCACTATTGCTCAGCAGCTGAGCAAATGCTTTAACTAATATGCCGATAAGCAATAAATGAACACTTGCCATTAACAGCTCGCTAAACTCAATAATATTTTTATTATTAAAGGCTTGTTCAATACTATTTATATTAGCAGCGTCAATATAGTGGTAAATATTAATAAAAGAGTAAGCAAGCAACACAGTAAAGGTAAGCGCTACAATGTAGAGTAAGTTACCACTAATTAACGCAACTAAACGAGAAAGGTTAAAGTGCTTACCTAAATCCATTGTGTGTAGTTTAGGCTGAATTTCTTGAATCATTTCGCCTTTAAACCCGCCTTTTCCTTCAATTTGCTCTTGTAGTTTAGGATCTAGCTCACGATAAACTCTATTAGGTACTTCTTTGTAACGGCGATTAGCCATTACTAAGTTATCAAGATTTATAAAAATTTCATCTGGATGAACAGACTCTTGCCAATTTTCACGTAGTTCTGATACTTCAGCGCTTGGTGTCACTTCGTTCAAACGCGCTTTAATCATCACAAAAACAAGTGCACAACTAAATGCAGCTAAAATAATAATGGCAGTTAAATAGAGGCCCGCGTTAAGGTTGGGTAATTGCTCAAGCCAATTGTCTATTTGTTGTTTGCTTATGCGCTGTTCCTGCATTATCCACGACATAGACAGGCCTATAGCAATGGGCAATATAAAGGATAAAGAAATGATTTTAGCAAGAGCACCAGTACCTAAGGCTTCAATATTTTTCTCTGCATTACGTGAAATAGGTTTGCCAGAAGAGCGCCAAGAAAACAGCACATAAAACATTAATATGGCACTATATATTGGAAAAGCTAGTTCGCCAGCTTCACCGGTAAAACCAGACAGTGACACAAAAGCGACCAATGCGTAAGCGATAAGAGCAACCAGTGTGCTTATCCATGAGCCAAATAAACGTTGGGCAACATTACGTATTGGGTAGGGTAAAAATAATAGTTTTGGTACTAAACTATGTAGCAAACGCGATAAAAAGCCATTCGGTTCTTTAAAAGTACTGTTTTTGCGACCAACAAGCATTTCTTCTAATGTTTGCGCAGTGTAGGCTACCTCGTTTTTTTCTTCTTGTGCAGTTGAGGTTTGTGACTTACTAAAATTAAACGCCAACGATGTCGGGTGGTTTCTACCTACGAAGTACTTAAGCGTTGCATAAATACCACCTGATAAAGTCCGAATTCCTAGGGCGAGTATTAACATGCCAAATATCATTAAGATCCAACCTGCTGTTGCATCTTCTTTTACAGAGCTAGATGCGATAACAAGCAAGCTGATGCCAACAACAGATTCAATAAGCCCTCTTATTGCTTTTACTTTACCTTCCAGTTTGAAAGGGTTTTTTAGTCCAAGATCGATTGATCCGTAATCAAAAGCCATCAAATGCTCCTTATAAATAGTAACCCTAAAAGGGAATATCAGCATAGCTAAAATAATGCATATATTATTGCTTAATTTCTGATTATATATCAATAATATTGTTCAGCTTAAGGTTACTTGAATATGATAAGTTAAATCTCTTAAAAGTTGTTATTGCTTAAAAGGGAGTATAGTAAATAACCTGGTATTTCAGCTAATCCATAAAGTGAATGTTTTGCCAAGAGGAAAATTGCATATTTTGGCCGTGGAAGTTGATAGTAAAGGTCGAGGAAAATAATGATATAAATCTAAAAAAAGGCTCTATTTTCGGTTCTATTAGGTTGAATTTACTTGCAATAGAAAACAGCTGATACGTAAATTTACTTTGTTTTAATAAAGTCTCTTAATCAATGTTCAGGTTTAGTTATATTGGATAAACAAATGCCAGCTTGTTAGCTGGCATTTTTAATAGCTATATAAAGCTAATTATGAAAATACGACGGTTTTATTGCCATTAATAAACAGCTTATGCTCTGATGCTAGTTGCAGTGCTTTACAAAACACCGTTTTCTCTACATCTTTACCCATTTTAGCCATCATCTCAGCTGTATTCGCATGAGTCACACTCGATACGTCTTGTAAAATAATCGGGCCTTCGTCTAGCTCATTATTAACAAAGTGAGCCGTGGCACCAATAATTTTCACACCACGTTCAAATGCTTGGTGATACGGTTTTGCACCAATAAAAGCAGGTAAAAATGAGTGATGAATATTAATGATTTTACCCTCAAAACGACCCACAAATTCAGGGCTTAAAATACGCATGTATTTAGCTAGGCCAATAATGTCAGGGTTATAGCTGGCAATTAAGTCACCGACTTTTTCGTCGTGCTCACTGCGCGTAAGTCCTTCATGAGAAACCACATGAAAAGGAATATTAAACCCTTTCACTAGAGGCTCTAGAGTAGGGTAGTTAGCGATAACGGCGAGTATCTCTATGTTTAGAGCTTGTTCAAATTGCTTTAATAACATGCCGCCCAAGCAATGAGCTTCTTTTGTGGCTAATAGTACCACTTTGGTTTTTTCTTCACCGTGTAGTGCCACTTCTGCGCCAGCTGGTAATACGTCGCGAAGTTGTGACAAAAACTCAGCATGTGGTTCGCCTGTAAGCTCTGTGCGCATAAAAAAGCGTTGTGCATCTTTATCAACAAATTCGTTGTTACGAATAATATTTAAATTATGCTGATTACACAGTCCGGTAATTTTGGCGATTAAGCCTATATCGTCTGCGCATTGGGTGGTTAGTATATAACTCATTTTCCTCATTCTTACCCAGTGGTTAGTTGCTTCATTATTTGTGTTTTAACTCAGAAAGCAAGACCTTTGTGTGATGGCCAATGTTTAATTTTAATTTACGCTAAGATAGCGTTAGTAAGGTTAATTTAGCTTTGAGTAAGTTTAACAAATTGTGTTCTAGTAGGGATTTAAAACAAGGAACTAAATCAGTTGTTTATTACTATATTTATACTATTGCCTAGTTAAAAAGTTGTTTCTAGTGTGCTTTACTAGCATACGAGTATATTAAATTGCGAATTAACTCTGTTTGTGCTTAATTTGTATACAAGTGTGGCGCTGTTGTCAGTAATATAAACAATGGAAACTTAGCTGCTAAGCGGCTGCAAAATAAAAAGCTTAATGGCTTATAATGTTAATTGGAGAAATAATGGGTAATTTAAGCTTAAAAAACAAATTGCTATTGTTGGCTGTTTTACCATTGATAGTATTACTAATCAGTTTTATGGCGGGCTCTTATTATTTAGAGAAGCAGAATCAACAGCAAAACTTTAATGAGTTCAAAACTAAATTAATTGCTGATAAACAGACTCTATTAAAAACAGAAGTAGAAATTGGTTCTCAAATAGTGCAATACCAATTAGCACAAGGTAATGAACAAGACGCAAAAAATGCGTTGCGAGATTTAACTTTTGGCGAAGATGGTTACTACTTTATTTATGATACCGATGGTATTAGTGTTTTTCATGCATTACTGGGTGATGCAATAGAAGGTCAAAATAAAATAGGGATGACCGACCCAAACGGTAAAAAAATAGTGGTTGGCCTACTTGAACAAGCGCGTAAGGGCGGTGGCTCGTTTACTTATCATTTTCAAAAGCCCAATACCACAGGCTTAGTCGAAAAAATTGGCTATGCTGCCATGATCCCAGGTACTAATTGGATGATTGGAACTGGCACTTATATGGATGATATTGAAGCTGAGCTGGTAAAGTATCAAGCAACTATGGAGCGCCATTTAAGCGAAAAAATGACCACTTTGGTTTTAATATCACTTCTGCTTCTTGGTTTAGCAGCAGCCGGTGCGTTGTATGCTTCTAACAATATGCTAAAACCGATCAAACGTATGGTGCAAAGCTTAGATGATATTGCTAAAGGGGAGGGGGATTTAACCCGACGCTTAGAAATAGATACCCATGATGAAATTGGTCAGTTAGGTGAATCTTTCAATGTATTTGTGAGCAAGCTACACAGTATTATTGCCGGTGTGGTTGATGTAACAAGTGACGTTAAAACAGCCTCCTCAGATATTAATACGCAAACATTACTGATAGAAGACAAGTTATTAAAGCATAACCATGAAACCGATTTAGTGGCAACGGCGATTACCGAAATGTCAGCAACCTCACATGAAGTTGCGCAAAATACCACACAAGTTGCGATATCAACGCAGGCGGCAACAAAAGAAGTGGCTAATG
Source organism: Pseudoalteromonas sp. APC 3694 (assembly GCF_030407565.1). NCBI lineage: Bacteria > Pseudomonadati > Pseudomonadota > Gammaproteobacteria > Alteromonadales > Pseudoalteromonadaceae > Pseudoalteromonas > Pseudoalteromonas sp. APC 3694. The sequence goes on along the minus strand of NZ_JASDDE010000001.1, from coordinate 152,242 downwards.
CGCAAGATTGTGTGGATGTTTCATTGAGTGAAGTTTCAAACTTAATGGGCGAAATTAACCAAGCCGCAGAGCAGGTTAACTCGTTAAGTGAACAATCTAAAAAGATTAATAGCGTATTGAGTGTCATTGGGGGTATTGCTGAGCAAACTAACTTACTGGCATTAAATGCGGCAATTGAAGCGGCACGCGCAGGTGAGCAAGGTCGTGGGTTTGCGGTGGTGGCTGATGAAGTTAGAAGTTTAGCGAGCAGAACCCAAGATAGCACATTAGAAATTAATGAAATGCTTAGCGAATTACATAACTTAGTTACTGCGGCTGTAGGAGCCATGCAAGCGAGTCAACAAAGCTGTAACCGCTCTGTAGAGTCTTCACGCGCTATATCTGAAAGTTTAGGTGCGGTTACTACATCGGTAACAACAATTAACGATATGAGTACACAAATTGCCACCGCAGCTACTGAGCAAAGTAGCGTTACAGAAGAGATAAACCGTAACGTTTATGCAATTCAAGAAATTGTGAATGAATTAACGCAATCGAGTAAAACGACCTCTTCGGTAAGTCAGCACTTAGCGGGACGAGGTCAAAACTTAGGTGATTTAGTCGGTCAGTTTAAAATATAAATAACATTTAGCTATTAATTGCTTTTAGAAGCCGTGACTTATTTAGTTACGGCTTTTTTTGCTTTATTTTTAGCTAAAGCGCAATAGTTTATAGCCTGCTACATCTATAAATATTTAACAGCACAGCGATTTTTTTAATATTTTTATTAGCGACTAATGTACCCTATAAGGGTCTGTTGACCTTTTGGATTGAAATGTGTTCAACCTCGAAAGACAAACAGATCCTAGCTAATCTCATTAATAAGTACTTACTTATTACAGTAAATTTATAGTGAAACGACTATTTTAGGGTTTTTAAATGATAGAGTATCCGGTTGATCAGTTACCACAACTCATAAATGACTTATTGCAGTGTGATACCACTGAGCGCAAAAATAAATTACTAATAGATGCTCAGCAAACTTTATCAACTGAGCACTTATCTTTATTGTTTGAGGCGATCCCTAAAGAGCAGCGTCTCGAAATTTGGCATTTATTAGATGAAGACACGCAGCACGAAATTTTTGTTAATTTAAGTGAAGATAGCTGTTTATGGTTACTACAAACACTAGATGACAGTGCCGGATTTAAATTATTAGACGAAGTAAATGTTGAAGAGCTACTTGAGTTAGAAGAAGTTATTCCACAACGTTTTATTGATTACGCTAAAAAACAACTCGATGAAGCACAAACTAAGCAATACGAACTGGCTCAGCAATATACGCCAGAGCAATTAGGTCACTGGATTGGGTTTGATTTTTTAAAGGTGTCAGACAAACTCACTGCGGGTGGCGCTAAAAAGCTGCTACACAAAGGCTTACCGCAATACAGCGAAGTTATTTATTTGGTGAGCCGTAAAGGTAGCTTAATCGGTGAAGTTGCGGTTAATGATCTGATAAAAGCGCATGATAACGAGAGTTTAATGACGCTAGCTAATCATGACTTTACCTCATTGCACGCAGACCATGATTTATATGAAGCCGCTGAAGTGGTTATTCATAGCGAGAAAATGGCCATGCCCGTGGTTAATGCCGATAACAAATTAATAGGGCGTTTAACCATTGCATCAGCTTATGAGTTACGTCAAGAAATAGCCGACGAAGCGGCAGCAAAGGCCGGTGGTTTACGAGAAGACGAAGACTTATTTGCCAGTGTTCGTAAAAGTGCTAAAAACCGTGGTATTTGGTTAGGTATCAACTTAGCAACGGCATTTTTAGCCTCGTGGTTTATCGGTTTGTTTGGCGCAACCATAGAGCAAGTGGTTGCTTTAGCCGTCTTAATGCCCGTTGTTGCTTCAATGGGCGGTATTGCCGGTAGTCAAACCTTAACAGTTATAGTGCGCGGTCTTGCGCTTGGTCAAGTTACCGACTCAAACCGTAACGCATTACTTAAAAAAGAGCTGCGTGTAGGGGCGGTAAATGGCTTGGTATGGGCTTTAGTGATTGGTTTGCTAACCTTTGTATGGTTTAACGATATTATGCTCAGTATAACCATTACTGTGGCAATATTACTTAACTTAGTGGCAGCATCGTTGGCGGGCGTAGTGATCCCGTCTATCTTAGATAAAATGAAAATTGACCCTGCATTATCAGGCTCAGTTATTTTAACCACAGTCACTGATATTGTCGGCTTTGTAACCTTTTTAGGATTAGGTAGTTTATTGTTACTTTAGGGTCTGTTGATCTTTCAAGGTTAAATTTACAGCAGTCTGTTTGGTATTTAGGCAAGGCAGCGCCTATGTGGTGTGGTTATTCCCCATAAATAGGCGATAACGCAGCATCAATGCCAAACAGGCGCTGCCCGAAGGGTTCTGCCTAAGGGCGATTTACTCTTTGTTGCCTACATGGATGTAGGTAAGGGGCGTGAGCAGGACGCGGAAGCTTTGCTCGGTTTTTACTTATTCTTACATGGATGTAAGCCAGTAGAATAACGCAGGAGCAGTTATCGAGCCCACTAGGTTACAAACCTCGCGCCGCGATTAAATAGCCCCTAGTTTGAACGAATCTTAATCCGTAAAGGTCAACAGACCCTAGTTTAATCAGCTGTTATTTAACTAAACGCCACCTCCATGAAGTGGCGTTTAATATAGATATAGCGTCATGAAAAGGCCTTTAATTTAAACTTTAAATAATCGTACTTATTTTATTTCTACCTTCTGTTTTTGCTCGGTATAAAGCCGTGTCTGCGGCATATAACAGCGCCTCGTAGTTGCGGTACTGGTTATTATTTTCACTGGCAATTCCTTGGCTTACCGTAATTTTAACCTCTGGCGGCAAGCCTATGTCGGTAAAGCTCATTTGTGCAATTTGTTGTTGTATATGGTTGGCCACAACCGTGGCGGTTTTTATATCGCAACGGGGTAAAATAATTGCAAACTCTTCACCGCCATACCTAGCAGCTAAACACTCTCTAGATGGAATGCATTGTAATAGCATTTTTGCTATTTTCTGTAAGCATTTATCGCCTTTAATATGCCCATAGGTATCGTTGAATTTTTTAAAGTGGTCAACATCAATCAATATGCTGGTTAGAGGTTGTTGGCTTTGAATACTCTCTTGCCAATATTTTTTTAATGACTCATCTAAAGCTAAACGGTTAGCAAGCCCAGTTAAATGATCGGTTGAGGCCTGTACTTTTAAACGGTTGTACATGGCTTTATGGGTACTAAGATCGTGAAGTATACACACGTATAACTTTTGCGCCGATGCGAGATTTTTAGGCATGCTTGAGATTGATAGGTCGGCTTCAATCACATCGCCATTGGCTTTATTAATTGTTACTTCATTAGGGCCATAGCTTAGCGCTGTATCTTTAATGCTAATCCAATTCGATAGGGTTTGCTTATACTTTTCAAGGTCGGCATCGTTTAAAAATGTTAATAAATTATCACCAATCAATGACTGCTGTGAGTGACCAAACAATTGCGCAGCTTTTGGATTAACAAACTCAAAATCACCTTGTTCATTAATTACAAATATTCCTTCAGCAGTGCCATTAAACAATTCAATTAAAGCACTAAATTGAGCATTTAAAAAAGGGCTCGATGAAGCACAATCTAAGGAGAGCGCTTTATCATTTTTAATTGCTGCAGTTTCTTTGTTATTAATTTGTTTAGACACGTTTTAGCCTTAGCATGGTACAGACGTTTTTGATGTCTACAAATTTACTTAAAAAAGTGCAATTAAACCTTTCGGTAATCTTCTGTTTTTAACTTGCTGATATTTAATGATAAAAACCATTTTTGCACAGGTTTCAAGTAACCTATGCAAGGTGAAAATTAGTTACTCAGCAATTGAAAGTTGAGGTTTTTATTATAAATTAGTAAGAAAGGATAGTTATTAATGATGCTGCTTGGTATGTGTAAACGTTAAAGTGTTTGGCTTATAAAATCGCAAAGGAATAAATCAGCCCTGTGCAATTTAAAAATCAATAATTAATCGTTGTTAATTAATTTTCACCTCTATTTTCAACTTGCGGATCAGTGCTTTCATAGGCTGTGCCGTTGCACTCAACATTAAATATCAAACAGGCAGTACCTGGGTTTTCATCGGTATCGATAATAGTAATTTTGCGGCCATTATCGCTTACTTTAAAGCTGAAGTTTTGGGCGCAAGGCGTTTCTTTATCGACATCAGTAATAGTCGCGCCGGTGAATAAAAAACCTTTAGCAAGCGTGGCTTCATCTAAACTATAAACGCCCGCCGTTTAGGTTCTTACAACTCCGCCGCCTGTCACTTCCTTGCCATCTATAGAGTATGTAAAGTTAGCTTCGTCGTCACTGCCTAGTACAATGTTAACTGTAAAGTGAATTAGTTCTTGAGTGTTATTCATATTATTTCATTTTTTATTCATAGTCATAGTTTGAAATTAGTAATGCCTAGTTTTACTAGGTTTGCTTTTATTTTGGGGATTTCATCAGCTCGATTTAAGCAAGTGTACACCTGTACCAGCGGGTATGTGATACGAACACTTTGATCTTTTTCTGCTGTTTTAATAATGGCTTGAAGCGCATTTAAGCAAAACTGTTCTCGCTGCTTGCTGGTTGTACTTAACTTAGCTTTAAGTAAATTAACCCGTATCGGTATTATGTTATCGCCAATTTTCATTTGATTAGCTATGTACTCTTGATAGTTTGTATCACTCTCCAGCGCAATTAATAACTCCTGTGCTTTGTGCTGTGACAGCCTATCAATAAAATAGTGTATAAGGCTTACTTGTGTATTTATAATAAATTTATTGTCGAAGTATTGATTTTTGACAAATTTAATAATTTCATTTACTTGTTCATTAATATTTTTATCGGCTGAAAGCATCAATTGGTAGGCTAAAAAGCGATAGTATGAATCTTGAAAGTACTTACTTTTTGGATCCTGCAATATAGCGTTATTAATTGTATTAGTGGCTTGCTGTGCTTTTTCGTAGGCAGGTTGTCTATTGGGTAAATAACTTAAAAGATAGCTTTGCTGAATATAAGTATAAGCTAAACTGCTTGATAAACTTGCATCATCGGGATAATTCAATAGCATATTTGACAATTCACTTGAGGCATTTACATACATGGTTAGCGCGGCATTAAAATCACCGAGCCCTTCTTCGGTTTTAGCAAGCCAGCTGATGGTATCTGCTTTATCGCGCAATAAGTTTTTATTATTGGGTTTAAGCTTAAGCGCTTTGTTTTTAAGGGCCAGCGATTTTGTAAAGCGTAGTTTCGCGGCAGTGTAGTTAAATTGCTTTAAATACAAAGAGCCCAGCGAATTATGCGAATACGATAGCTCCATAATCGAGTTAAAATCATTCGGTGCTAATGAATACATTTTCTCACTGTAGGCATGATATTTTTTAAATAATGGCTCAGTGGCTGCGTAATCGCTTTTATCATAATGAAGCTGACCGAGCCAAAAAGCATTGGCACCGGCAAGCGTGAGTAACTCTAAGTTGTTTGGTTGGATTTTTAATAATGCTTCAAGGCGAGTGCGGGCGTTTTCAAAGGCGGTGAAGGCCTCAATGGTTTTACCGCGCGAATAGGCCACTTCCCCCATGGCTTCCAAAGTTTGTGCGTACTGAAAGCGACTTTTAAATTCGGCTTGTTGATTACTAAAGTTAAATAGTGAGCTTGGCTCCTCGACTTGATTGGTAAAATACTCAAGTGCTTTATTACTAATTCCATCGAGCAAATCCATACGCTTAACGCTGCGCAGTTTATCGGCAAAGTCACCGACCATAAAGCCAAGTAGGCTTTCGGCTTCTTGGCGCTTTTGCTGTGCAAGTTGCTGCGCTTGAAAACTAGTGAAGCTCATGAATAGGGCAACACAGGTAAGTAAGCAAAGCAGTGCAATCGTGCCGCGTTTTATTATTGTTTTTGTTTTACTATTTTTGAGAGAGTTATTTATAAGGGCGCGTTCGTCATTGTCTAGTTTGAATATATTGTCGTTTAATAACGTGAGCGCTTCTTGCAATGGTTTACCCGGCGCTAATAGGTAAGCGCTACTTTTATGTTCATTAAGCCACTGTTGCGTGTGGTGGTGCAAACGGCTTTTAATAGCAAGGGCATCTTTATGATCGTTTATCCACTGTTTAGCACGTGGCCATTGGCGTAATAATGCCTCGTGGGCAAGGCTAAAGCAGGCTTCTTGGTTTTGTAAGTGCGATACAAATAAGCGACTGTCGACCATGGCTTGTACAAGCTCTTTTTGGCTGGTGTTGGTTAATGCTTGTAAGCGGGCCGCACGGCTAGTAATGGTTTTACCATCTGGGTTTAGCGTCACTAACTGCGATAATACGCTTTTTAGTTGCTGTTGTTGTTTTGCGCTCAGCCCAATAAAAACATCTTCTGCCTTTTTACCAATAGCGCCTTCAATACCGCCGAGTTTTTCATACACGCTGTGCAATAACTCATTATTTTCACTGCGCTGTAAATACAGCTCTTGCAGTGTGTATTGCAGCATGGGCAGGGCATCAGGATTGTTGGCGGTATCTGCACACAGTATTTCATCCAGCGGAGTTTTGGTTTGCGGGTCGTGTGAGAACGTTAAATTAGCGGTTAATGCCGGCAAGCGAATAATTTGTTGTAGTTCCTGGCGGTTGGGAGGGGTTAAATCATAATGGGCGCCATTCGCTTTTGCGGCCATAAGGCTGGGTTGCTCTACCACTAAAGGGTAAAAGTCGTTACGACACGCACTAAATACGATCACCGCTTTAGAGGTGGCTAAACGTTCAATAATCGATAAAAAATGACTTCGGGTGTTGGGACTAAATAGTGGCGATGAAAGCAACACCTCTAAGCGGTCTATAAACAAAAAAAACTGCGGTGTGTTTAGTTTTGTATTTGCCTTACTGATTGCAGTTTGTAACGTGTTTATCACTTCGTCAATTGTGTGCTCTAATTGCTGCGCCAGTGTTTGCGAGCTTAATCCTTCAAATACGGGGTGTTGGTTTATATCCCAATCAAGCATGGCAGAGGCTAAATCTAAATACAGCCTAGTTTGATGCACATCTGCAAAGTCGAGTTGGGTGTACGACATCACTCTAATGCCGTTATAGCCTCGCTCGCCGAGTAGTTTTGGCAATATACCCGCATTAACTAATGATGATTTACCCGTGCCACTAGGGCCAAGAATTAAACAAAATGCGCGCTGCAATGTTACTTGGTTTGATACGTTTTCGAGTAAGGTGGTGATGGCTTGGTTACGACCAAAAAATAAATGGGTATCGGTTGGGTTATACGGGCTTAAACCTAAAAAAGGAGAACCGCCTTGCCACGTGTTTATAGAGCTTGATGTATCTTCTGCAAATGGAAACTCAAGTTTTGCAATAATACGGTAGCCGCGTTTGCGAATGGTTTCTATGTATAGCGGGGAGCTTGCCTTATCACCCAGTGCTTTTCGCAGTTGTGTGATGGTTTTATGCAGTGGGTTATCGCCTACTTCAATGTTTTGCCAGCACTGATTGAGTAATTCGTCGCTGGTGACCATATCGCCTTTTTGTAAGCAAAGATATAATAATACATCCATTGCTTTAGGTTCTAATTGCGTTACTTTTTCAGCACATTGTATACAATTGCTGGCAGGTGTTACCTGCCAGTCGCCTAGATAAAAAGGTGATTGATGCATAAGGACTCGTTATTATTTTATTTGTAAGCACGCTTAATTAATTTAATATGATTTAAAATCATATTAAGGTTTTTATTTATTTTAGGTCGCTTTTATTAAGCGTAACAATGCGTTGTGGAAACGGAATTTCAATATTGGCATCGTTAATCGCTTTATACACACCGCCATTTATTGCGAGTTTAGTTTCAATAATTTTAGTGGTGGGCACCCAATAACGATAACTAATGGTGACGCCGCTATCAGCAAAACGTTCTATACCAATTTGTGCATTAGGGTGTTTAGCTACGAGTTCATGATTGACTAATACGTTTTCAATAAGGCTTATCGCAGTATCACTACAGGCACTGTAGGCTATGTCTATTTCACCTTTTACCAGTGAATAATTAAATGAGTTATGCAGAATTTCGCCAACAATATGTTTGTTAGGAATGGTTATTTCTACTTTTTCTTCATTAATTAATATGGTGTGCCCCAGCTCAATTACTTTTACTTGGCCACTAACGCCTTTTACTTCTATGGTATCGCCAACCACAAATGGCCGCGTAGCAATAATAGCAAGCCCTGCGCCATAATTAGAAAGCATACCTTGTAACGCTAAGCCTGCGCCTAATGAGGCGGCACCTATTGCAGCTACAAATGGGGTCACACTAATGCCAATTTTACCAAGCGCAATAATGATCACCATAATGATCAGCAGTACTTTTACAACATTACTGACAAAATTAGTCAGGGTGATATCAATGTTATGGCGGGTCATTAAGTTTGCGACAACTTCGGCGAGCTTTTTAGCGACCCACAGGCCAACGAGTAGAATAAAAATAGCGCCCACTATTTGCATACTGTAGGTAACTAAATACTCGGTAAGTAGGGCGTAGTACTTTTCAAATTGCTGAATTTCGGAACTGATCATGCTGGGCTCTATTTTTAGCGATACTGTTATCTGCTTACTATAACAAAGTGTTAACTAAAATTGGATATAATAGTGGTACTATCACTGCGGTTAATAATGCACTGAGTGCCATAGCCACTGATGAAAATGCGCCTATTTTTGGGTGTTCGGCAATAGCTGCCGCCGTACCAATTGCATGGCACGCGGTACCGATTGCAATTCCTTGTGCCTCAAAGTTATAAATCTTAACTAATTTGAGTAACATAAAGCCAAACAAAGCCCCCAATAAACCAATAAAAATAACCATGGCAGCGGCAAGCGAACTAATTCCTCCTAATGAGTCAGTAACCAGCAGTGTGATAGGCGTTGTTACACTGAGTGCCGCAACAGAGGCGCTCAGTTGTGAGGGCACAGCAAACAAAATACTTAATACAAAAGCCACTAGTGTGGCGTTAACAATACCTATACTGCAAGTAGCGACAATTAATAGTAAGTTTTTACGTACGTGCATAAATTGCTGATAAAGCGGCAAGGCTAAAGCAACAATGGCCGGCTCTAATAGCCAACTTAGTAACTGACTATGTGAGGCAAATTGTGAATAGGGTAATTTAAGGTTGACTAACAGTAGGGCAATAATACCAATGCTTAAAAAAACAGGGTTGGTTAATGACTTTAAAATAGTCTGATTTATTTTAAGATTAACCGCTCTTAGTGCAATAAAGAGAATAATAATAAATGGCACGGTTAACCACCATAGGCTGGGGGTTATGCTGGTGGTTAAGTTAGTCATTATTAGCTCTGCCTTTAAAATAGCCCACTAGGCTTGCCACTAAAATTAAACTACTGAGTGGGACTAATAAGATGACCGCAGTTAAGAAAGGCCAATATGATTTAATTAGCCCTAAATGTTCTATAAAACCGACGCCTGCAGGAATAAAGAAAATAGGCATTACATTCAAAATAGGTGATGCGCAGGGAGCGAGTTGATGTTCTTTAACTATGCCCAATAACAGTAACGTTAGCAGCAAAACCATGGCGAGTAGAGGAGCAGGAAAACTTGCATCAAGAAGATGCATAATGAATTTGCTTGTTGCCAAGCACAATAAAATAATTGCGCTACTTAGTAGGTATTTCATTAATTTGGCTCACTAGAATAGAAGAGCCTAACTTTAACAAATAACGCTGTTTTATGCATTGTTCCTTAGTATTACCATCAATGTTACCAGCGCTTGGCGTTTGTAAACTCAATATCAGCTTTCCCTTTAGCTTTAGCAATGGCTTTTTTAGTATTAGGGTTGATCAGTAAGCGAATTTGGCTCCATGTTTCTTTAGCGAGTATTTTTCGAGCAGGGGCTTTATAGCTTTGTTGAGTTACACGCTTTATTGCGGCTAATGTGTCAGGTGAGCGCGCTAGCAGTGTATCAAGCATCTCTTTAGTTGCTTTATCTGTATCGTCGGTTGTTTTGGTTACTAAACCGAGTTCAAAAGCGTCTTGTGCGTTTATTGGTTCGGCATGGCTTGCTAGCCAAAGTGCTTGGTCGCGTTTTACTAAGCCTGAAAGCATAACATTAGCGCCCATGTCTGGGCATAACCCCCAGCGCGCTTCCATAATGGCGAGTTTGGCATCGTGGTGAACAATCCGGTAATCGGCACCCAGTGCTATTTGCAATCCACCCCCAAGGCAATTTCCGTTTATTTTTGCAATTACAGGCACACTCAATGACTGCCAGCCCAGTACGACCTTTTGCGCTAGGTTTTGATTACCAGGTAGCCATTTGAATAGGAGCTTTATGATATTGAATGGTGAGGCCATAACCGCGTTAATATCGAGTCCCGCACAAAAGTGTTCGCCTTCACCGGTTAATACAACCGCACGAATACTGGCATCTCTTTTTATATTTTTAATCACCTTGTTAAGCTCAACAAACATAGCAAAGCTTAAGGCATTTTGTTTTTCTACACGATTTAATGTAACAGTGGCAATACCCTGTTTTTTTTCTAATTTTATCATCTTGCACTCCTCTGACCTGTTGTTTGAGCTTATGTTTTTATTGATGTTAAGTAAAGTGGATGAAGATGAATAAAAACAAAGTGAATTTTTTAATGCAATTGCGGTCTGTTATCTTTCAAGGCAAATTTAATCTTTAAAAGGTCAGCAGACCTTAATACAAACCCATCCAACAATATCTATAAGTATTAGGTAAAAGTAAAAAAGTCAGTATTTAACGTGTTTTTTTATCAAAACACTAACAACTTTTGATATTATGGCGCCAACTTAAAAGCTCAGAGGTTAACCACTTATGTCAGGTCCACGTTTATTTACGGTAGAAGAAGCAACCCATCAAGCTTATGATATTTTTTTGGAGCTGGCTCCCAACAACCTGAGTGATAAAGATGTTGAAGAATTTAACCTGCATCGTGAAGAACTTGGCTTTATTGAAGAAGATGAGCCCGATGAACAGTGGCAAGATTTTGTTGCACTAGAAATAGAGCCTGAGCATTTTATTCAAGTATTAGTGGGCCTTGAGTTTGATAGCGAAGACGTCTTATTTGCGAAAATTTTAATTAGCCGTGATAAAGATGCGCCTTTTTGTCATATTTTGTGGAAAGAAAGTGAATAACCATTTCTCTGCTTTTTTGTTATTGCCATATGTAAGAGAACGTATTTTGCGAAACTCCTTTGTATTACTGCTTTTATTATTTAGCTGCTTTAGCTGGGCAGTTGATCCCTTTGAAGATTTTCATCAATATGGGGAGCTCTCTGATGAAGAAATTCATGAGCTACACAAAGGCGAAGTACTTTATGGTGATACCGAGTTTGGTTTTATTTTAAGTAAAGGTAATACCAACTCAACCAGTTTTAAACTCAAAGGTAATCTTTACCAAGATTTTGAAAACTGGCGTAATCAATTCAAAATAGATTCCTTATACAAACGTGACGAAAACGAAGAAACGGGCCAGTCGGATGTTACGGCTAATCGCGTGTTTGTTTCTGCGCAGGGTAACTATAAAGTTGGTGTTAAAAATTCGTCTTTCTTTATTTATGGCGATTATGAAGAGGATGAATTTAGCGGTCTGGATTTTAAAAGTACGGTGGCAACCGGCTATGGTGCACGTGTTTATCAAGGGGTTAAAAATAAGGTAGATATAGATATAGGCCCAGGTCTATACCGCTCAGTTGCTGATGATGAGTCAACAGCACTTGAAGACGATAAAGACAAAATGGGTTATTTACTTCGTATTGCAATGCAGTGGGAGAGGTTGGTATCTAAGCGTACCCGATTTAATCAAGATATCAGTATAGAGCAGTCTTTATCTGGGCTTAACTCACGGTTAAAGTCAGAAACCGCCTTAATTAGCCAAGTGGTTGGCGCGGTATCGCTCAAGTTTGCTTATATGTATCGTTATAATTCTAAGCCTGAAGAAGATAAGCTTAAATACGATTCAGAGCTCAGTGCCACCTTAGTGTACAGTTTTTAATTTTTTAACTTTTTAATAGAGAGTGTTATGTATCAGCATAAGCAGTATGCGGTATTTATATTTGTAGTATTAGCGTGGATCAGTGGTTTTGTTGCGCTTGCATGGAATTTAATGGGTGCCGATGCCCCGTTAATCGTATTTGCAGGTATTTTAGTACTGGTGGGTTTTTTGTTCCACGGTTTAACCATTAAAGTTGACGAAACTCATGTTAGCTGGGCATTTGGCCCTGGTGTTGCAGGCCAAAAATTAGCATTAGAAGATATTGTCGATGTAAAAGCAGTACAAAATTCATACCGCCATGGTATTGGTATTCGCATTACACACGATGGTTGGATTTATTCAGTATCAGGCTTTAGTGCGGTGCAATTAACGCTTAAAGATGGCAGCCAATACCGCTTAGGCACGAATGACCAAGCAGGATTAGTTGCTGCGCTTGAAGATAAAATAACCCCTGTTGAAATGCCAGCAGCAGAGCCTCAAGCCAAATTGCGAACGCAGAATAATATGCTATAAAAAAAGCGCCTGAGGCGCTTTTTTTATTACTGGATTAGCGTTTAGTGGTCGTGACCACAACCGCCTTCACCATGTACATGGCCATGCTCAAGCTCTTCAGCCGTTGCATCGCGTACTTCTAAAATCTCTACATCAAAATTGAGCGTAATACCAGCGAGTGGGTTGTTACCATCAACAATCACTTCTTCGTCTTGAATATCGATGATCATGACTGACTGGTCGCCGTCATCGGTGGTTGCACGAAATTGCATGCCCACTTCAATGTCCATGCCTTCAAACATTGATTTTGGCACGGCTTGCATTAGGTGATCATGACGTTCACCGTAACCTTCTTCAGGTTCAACTTTTACACTTAGTGTATCGCCAGCTTGTTTGCCTTGCAGCGCGTTTTCAAGTCCTGAGATAAGGTAACCCGTACCAACGATAAAAATTAATGGCTCACCGCCAAATGAGTTATCAATGGTATTGCCGTCATTATCTAGTACAGAGTAATGCATTTTTACCACTTTATTTGCTGCAACGATCATAGTCATTCCTATTATTCATCTTCAAGAGAGTAAGGTAGAGGCAGAATGTTTAGCTCTACCGAAGGGGTATGTTTTGCACGAAGAACCTGAGCGGTGTCAGTATCGTTTGGCAACACAACTAAGCCAGTTAAAGTGTGTGTTTTTTCATTAAAGCTTTGCGCAATAAGTTTGCCCGCGCGGCGCCAGTTTTCACCTAACTGAGTTTCGATATCGGGTGCATCGAGCAATCCTTCACTTTGCCCTGTAACGATATACATGGCACGTTTATTTTTACCTAAGTATTTCATACGTGCGACGGTTTCTTGGCCGGTGTAGCAACCCTTTTTAAAACTGATGCCATTGATGGCTTGAAGGTTAACCATTTGCGGCACATATTCATCAATTGCATCAACGCTTAACTGAGGCTCACCAGCTAGCAGTGAGGCCTGTTGCCACATAGCGTCGTTGTCGAGGGTAGATACTTCATCAGGTAAGCAAAATTGGCTATCAACCATAAGTAAAACGCGGTTTGGCGCAAGTTTAAGGGCTTTGCCGTTAGCAAAGTCGCATGCTGTGGCATCGTCACTAAAGTGAATATCAAGTTGCGTAAGCAAATCAGTTAGGTCATCACCTAATAAACCAATTAATCGCTCTGGGGCTTTATTAATTTCAACTTTTGCAAATACAGCGTATTTTTTTAACTCAGCCAGTGAGCGTTCTACTTCAGCACTTGAACCGGTTAAATAATAGTTTTGCTGGTAAGAAAATAGCTTAAATACACCCCACAGCTTACCTTTTGCGCTACAGTGACCTGTCCACAAAAAGTTGTTGTTGTTGATTTTATTGAGATCTTGAGTGATTTGTCCGTGTAGGTAAGATAATTTATCTGTGCCTGAGAGGCTAATAATCTGATGTGATAAAGGACATGCATAAACCTGAGACATAAACACCTTCTTTGCAATAACAAATGAGGTCACATAATAACGTAGTTAAAGCGTATGGTACAGCGACTAACAGACGATGTTTTTATAACTTAGTGCTGTTAAATTAACGCGTATTTGGTAAACTCGAGTTAATTAAATATGAGGTTTAAAATGGTTGAAATACATAGTAAAGCACGTATCCGTTGGGCTTGTCGCCGTGGCATGTTAGAGCTAGATGTTTTGTTTATGCCGTTTGTTGAAGAAGCTTATGATTCGTTAGATGCTAAACAGCAAGCGATTTTTCAGCGTCTATTAACGCAAGAAGACCCAGATTTATTCGCTTGGTTTATGGGCCATGAAGAATGTAAAGACGCAGAGCTAAACAGCATGGTTCAGCTAATTTTAGACCGAGTTCGTGTATAGATTTACCGTTACAGATAATAAAACAGACCACAAACCGATTGTGGTCTTTTTTTGTGTGCTGACTCTAGTGTTGTGCCTATTTATGAACTCGGTGGAGGCAACTCTTTTTTGTATTGCACTTAATACACTTGCTGGCATTATTGTTTGGCGAAAAATCGTGGCTGCTCAACCACAGCAAGGCATTATACTCTTAGAGCCGAATCAATTTCGTTTTGAAGGATCAGGCAGGCAAATTCAAGGGGTAATTAGTAAGCAAAGCCGGTTACTTGGTCAGAGTGTGTGGCTGTATATTAATGGCTTTAGTAAAAACTATTGGCTGATTATCTCAGCCAATAGTGTGGATGAGCAAAGCTATGCGCGCTTAAAACGGGCAACGCTTGAAGCAATTAATTACGTAGCGGAGTCAAAATAGTGGGCGTTGGGTTCTCATTTTGCTCTGGATAATCAATAGTAAAGTGTAGTCCACGACTTTCTTTACGTTCCATAGCGCTTCTAATTATAAGCTCGGCAACTTGCACCAAATTACGTAACTCAAGTAAGTTATTACTCACTCTAAAGTTTGCGTAATAATCGTGTATTTCCTGTTGTAGCAGTTCAACACGATGCAGCGCACGTTCAAGGCGTTTGGTTGAGCGTACAATCCCCACATAATCCCACATAAATAATCGTAGCTCATGCCAGTTATGGGTGATCACGATTTCTTCATCTGAATTAGATACACGGCTTTCATCCCAACTAGGTAAATCTACCAGCGCGGGTGCGGTCTCTATTTTACTTAAAATGTCTTTTGCTGCTGCATGGGCAAATACAATGCACTCTAATAATGAGTTACTTGCCATGCGGTTAGCACCATGTAAGCCGGTATAAGCCACTTCACCCACAGCGTATAAATTTGCTAAATCCGTTTTGCCGTTAAAGTCGGTCATTACGCCACCACAGGTGTAATGTGCCGCAGGAACGACAGGGATTGCTTCTTTGGTTATATCAAGCCCTACGCTCAAGCATTTAGCGTAAATAGTAGGGAAGTGTTCAATAATAAAATCTTTGTCTTTATGGCTAATATCTAAATATACGCAATTTGCGCCAAGGCGTTTCATTTCAAAGTCGATAGCGCGCGCTACAATATCGCGAGGAGCGAGTTCTTCTCGTTCATCAAACTCTTTCATAAAGCGAGTGCCATCAGGGCGTTTTAAATAGGCCCCTTCACCACGCATTGCTTCAGTAATTAAAAAGTTTTGTAATTCTGGGTGGTAAAGACTGGTTGGATGAAATTGATTAAATTCCATATTAGCAACGCGACACCCTGCACGCCATGCCATGGCAATACCATCACCGCTAGAAACATCAGGGTTAGAGGTATAAAGGTATACTTTACTTGCGCCACCCGTTGCTAGGGCAACAAATTTTGCGCCAATGGTTTCTACTTTTTTGGCTTTTTTATTCCACACATACATGCCATGAACATGTGACCCCGTTTTACCGATATTTTTATCTGTAATTAGATCAATCGCATTATAATGCTCTAACAAGGTGATATTACTGTGCGCTTGAACTTGGCTAATCAAGGTTGTTTGCACAGCTTTACCTGTAGCATCGGCAGCATGCAAAATGCGTCGGTGGCTATGACCCCCTTCACGAGTTAAATGAAAGCGCTCTTTACCTTTGCTATCAAACTCCATATCAAAAGGCACGCCTTGGTCAATCAGCCATTGCAGGCAGTCATGAGCATTGCTGGCAGTATAATGAACCGCCTCTCTGTCGCATAAACCGCCGCCGGCGTCTAAGGTATCTTCAACGTGAGACTCTATACTGTCATTTTTTTTATCAAAAACAGCGGCAATTCCGCCTTGGGCATAAAGAGTAGAACCTTCGGTTAATTCACCTTTACTGATCACGGTAACGTTACAGTAATTAGCCAAAGATAAAGCAAGTGATAAGCCTGCTGCGCCGCTACCAATAATAGCGACATCGGTAATGTGATGTTTATTTTGGTTCATCTGTGAGGTACTTTGCGGTTACAATGCTCAGATAGAGCAATATTTATTTTTAATACTTACAGTTGTACCATATTTGTTGAACTACTACTAAGTGGTTTTAGCGTATAAACGCGTAATTTGTAGCTATTTTATAAAAAAACAATATGAAGCAGAACTTTTTATTCATCTAAGGGTCAGAGTAGGTGTGAACAATGGCGACACTATGAATAATAAGCAAGAATCAATCAGAGGAGTACCGGCTCGAATGAGCGAGCAGGAATTAGATTTAGCGTTAGTGAAAAGGGTCCAGCAGGGAGATAAAAACGCCTTTAACCTATTAGTTAAGAAGTATCAGAACAAAATAGCCGGTTTGATCTCACGTTATGTATCAAATCAAGGTGACATTGCTGATGTAGCACAAGAAGCGTTTATTAAAGCGTATCGTGCCCTTCCTAATTTTCGTGGTGATAGTGCTTTTTATACTTGGCTTTACCGTATCGCCGTTAATTGTGCTAAAAATTATTTAGTGGCTCAAGGGCGTAAACCGCCAGCAAATGATATAGATGCTGACGATGCCGAGTTTTATGAAGGTGCAGATTCAATGCGTTCTAACGCGTCACCTGAAAATTTACTATTAAGCGAAGAAGTCCGCGCTGTTATTTTTAATACGATTGATAGTTTGCCTGAAGATCTTAAAACCGCGATTACTCTTAGAGAAATTGAGGGTATGAGCTATGAAGAAATAGCCGTGGTTATGGATTGCCCAGTCGGGACGGTACGTTCGCGTATTTTTCGTGCCCGTGAAGCAATTGATAACAAATTAAACCCATTAATAGGCGAGTCTTAGTATGACAAAATCACACGTTAACCGCTTAGATAACGAATCGTTATCAGCATTAATTGACGGTGAACAAACATTAAATGATGCAACTATTGCATCGGATGATGTTGCTACGTTTGGCCGTTACGCGTTAATCGGTGATGCAATGCGAGCTAAAGAAAATAACAATAATATGGATTTTGATATTAGTGATCGCATTTCGTTAGCACTTGAGAGTGAGCCCGTTTATGCAGACTTTAGCCAGTCTGATAAGTTGGCAACCCCTTCAAATACCGAAACAGAAAATAAAGTAGTGGCGTTTAATTGGCGTAAACCAGTTGCTCAATTAGCGATCGCAGCGAGCGTAGCAATGTTTACTATTGTTGGTGTGAACACCTTACCGCAAGGGGAAGATGCTGTGCAAAACGAAATTCCATTATTGCAAACCACGCCGTTAACCGGCATGGCATCGCCAGTAAGCTACTCATCGGCACCTGCACTTGATAACGCAGAGCAAGGTTTGCGAGAGCTTCAGCAGCAACGCATTGGCGCATTAGTACTTGAACATCAGCGTCAAGCGCGTGTAGCTCATTCGTTAAAAACAGCTAAAACAGATGAAACATCCCCAGAGGAAAAAAACTAATTAGATGAAAGTAATTACTTTTATTATGTCATTGGTGCTGAGTTTTAATACTTTTGCCAATGACACAAACCCTGCTAAAGATTTACTGCTTGAAATGGCCAGTGCAGTTCACACTCGTAATTTCGACGCCTCTTTTGTTGTTGTTAAGGGTAAAAGTATGGAGCCCTACCGTTGGGTGCATGCTAAACAAGGTGATATAGAGCTTGAACATTTAAGTTTGCTTAATGGTGCTGGCCTTGAAATGATCCGCATTGACAACCAAGTTACCTATTTTGAGCCACAATCAGAGCCGTATTCATTAACAACAGACTCAATTGCCGGCCCTATTCCTGAAGTGCTTTTTAAAGATATTAACCGCTTAAGTGCGCATTATGATTTTGTGCTTGGTGGTAAAGGCCGTATTGCTGGGCGTCCCGCGCAATTAGTTCGAATTGAATCTAAAAACGAAGACAAATATAACTATTGGATATGGATTGATACTGAGTCGTCGTTATTATTAAAAGCGGCGTATGTTAATCATCAAGGCGAAGCGCTTGAGCAATTACAACTTACCCACATTAGCGTAACTGAGCAACCGGCAAGCTTATTATTAGAAGTGCTTAATCGTAATTTTCCAACACCATTACCCGCTAATTCAATTGATGAACAAAGCAAAGCGAATGCTATGAATTGGACTATTGGATGGCTACCTGAAGGGTTTGAATTACTTAAGTCCGATAGACATAAGCTCGACTTAAACAATGAATTAACAGATTACTATTTATTTTCTGATGGATTTGTTGAGGTATCAGTATTTGTGCAACGGCCACTACCAGGTAAGCGCTTAAGCGGAGCTCTCACCTCAGGAGCAACCACTATTTATGTGCACAACGGCGGAAATTTTGATGTCTCCGTGGTGGGAAACATTCCAACCATGAGCGCTAAAGCGATTGCTGAGTCTGTTTCACGGGCATTATAGATGATAGAACAAACGTTAACCGTCGTGGCCCTTAGTGGCCACGTTGCGCATTTAGAAGCTCAACAAAAGCAGGCCTGTGAAGGCTGTAATGGTCGTTGTGGCTCTCAAGTGTTTAGTAAGTTATTTGGTACAGCAAAGAAAACCTTACCCTATAAATTCGAAACGCAATTAGAAGTTGGACAAAAAGTGACTATGTCACTGGATGACAGCCACGTTGTAAAACATGCCTTTGCCGTTTACATGCTGCCCTTATTTTTGAGTTTAATCTTCGCCTTAATAACCAGTGAATTAATACTATTGGCTGAAGGTTGGCAAATTTTAGCAGCGATATTGGGTGGCATCACCGGCTTCTTAATTGCTAAAACATGGGTAAAATCACTTAGGCATGAGATTAAAGTGATAAAAATTCATCCAATTAGTCTTCCTTTAACTCAAATAGATGGTGATTGACGCCAATTAAATGTAAAATTGCGTTTTTATGCCACAGTAACTTGAAAATGCACAGCAAGTATTTTCAAGTTATTTAGGCATGCGACCTTAGTCCTTTAAAATAGAAGTTTAGAATCCAGTTTATGAAGCATATCCGTAATTTTTCGATCATCGCCCACATTGACCATGGTAAATCGACCCTTTCTGACCGTTTGATCCAAGTTTGTGGTGGTTTAACCGACCGTGAAATGCAGAAGCAGGTTCTGGATTCAATGGATATTGAACGTGAGCGTGGCATTACCATCAAGGCGCAAAGTGTAACGTTAAACTACAAAGCAAACGATGGTGAAACCTACCAGCTCAACTTTATCGATACTCCAGGTCACGTTGACTTTACTTATGAAGTATCACGTTCATTAGCCGCGTGTGAAGGTGCATTATTGGTTGTTGATGCTGGCCAAGGTGTTGAAGCACAAACATTGGCTAACTGTTATACCGCCATCGAAATGGACTTAGAAGTTATACCGGTTCTAAATAAAATTGATTTACCACAAGCTGACCCATTACGTGTAGCCGAAGAAATTGAAGACATCATTGGTATTGATGCCCTTGATGCCGTGCAATGTAGTGCTAAAACAGGTGTGGGTATTGCCGAAGTACTTGAAATGATCGTTAAAGATGTACCGCCACCAGTTGGTGATAAAGACGAGCCATTACAAGCGCTAATTATCGATTCTTGGTTTGACCCGTACCAAGGCGTTGTATCGCTAGTGCGTATTAAACATGGTGAACTTCGCGCGGGCGACAAAATTAAAATTATGTCGAATGAGCATATTCATACTGCAGATCATGTAGGTATTTTCACACCTAAACAAACTAATACCGGTATTTTACGTACAGGTGAAGTAGGGTTTGTTATTGCCGGTATTAAAGAAATACACGGTGCACCGGTGGGTGATACTATTACTCATCAAAAAAATGCGGCACCTGAGCGCTTACCTGGTTTTCAAAAAATTAAACCACAAGTTTATGCGGGTATGTTCCCAATAGCCTCTGATGATTACGAGTCATTCCGCGATGCCCTTAACAAACTTAGCTTAAACGATGCCTCGTTATTCTTTGAACCAGAAAATTCAACTGCGTTAGGGTTTGGTTTCCGTTGTGGATTCTTGGGCATGTTACACATGGAAATTATCCAAGAGCGTTTAGAGCGTGAATACGACATTGATTTAATCACCACGGCACCAACGGTTATTTACGAGGTGGTAACTAAAGAGGGCACGACGCAAATTGATAACCCGTCTGATCTTCCACCAGTTAACGATATTTTAGAGATACGTGAGCCGGTTGTAGAAGCTAATATTTTAGTTCCACAAGAGTACTTAGGCAGCGTAATCACCTTATGTGTTGATAAGCGCGGTATGCAAACTAAAATGAGTTATCACGGTAAGCAAGTTGCAGTAACGTATGAACTGCCAATGGCTGAAGTGGTAATGGACTTCTTTGATAAGCTAAAATCAACAAGCCGTGGTTTTGCCTCGCTTGATTATAACTTTAAGCATTTCCAAACTTCAGACATGGTACGTGTAGATATACTTATCAATGGCGAGCGTGTGGATGCATTGGCTATCATTGTTCACCGCGACAGCGCACAATCACGTGGTCGACAGCTTGCTGATGCGTTAAAAGAACTTATACCACGTCAAATGTTTGATATTGCGATTCAGGCAGCGATTGGACAACATGTAATCGCTCGAACAACTGTTAAGCAACTACGTAAAAACGTAATCGCTAAATGTTACGGTGGTGACGTGAGCCGTAAGAAAAAATTACTTCAAAAACAAAAAGATGGTAAAAAGCGAATGAAGCAACTTGGTAACGTTGAAGTGCCTCAAGAAGCGTTCTTAGCCATTTTGAAAGTTGGTAAATAAAATAAAGGATAATAAATGGCTGGCTACTTTTCAGTTTTATTGGTGTTGTTAACTTTAGGCTCAGGTCTAATATGGTTAATAGATCACTTAATGTTTGCTCCTAAAAGGCAGGAACGTTTAGCAATTGCTCAAACTTCTGCCGGTGGTCAACTTGATGAAGAAACCGCAGCATTGATTGCGCCTGAGCCAGTCATTACTGAAACAGCAAAGTCGATTTTTCCGATGATTGCTGCTATCACTATTTTTAGATCATTTATTTTTGAGCCGTTTCAGATCCCATCGGGTTCAATGATGCCCACCTTATTAGTGGGTGATTTTATTTTAGTGCAAAAGTATTCTTATGGAATTAAAGACCCTGTATGGCGCAGCCAGTTAGTGGATGTGAGCGAACCAGAGCGTGGCGATATTGTTGTTTTTAAATACCCATTAGATGAGAGAGTTGATTATATTAAACGCGCTATAGGCTTACCTGGCGATAAAATTGTTTATCGCGACAAGCGTTTATATATTCAACCAAAATGTGAAGAAGGCGAAGTTCAAAAAGGCGCGCTTCTTTGCAACGAATTCAATAAAATTGATTTTAAATTAATTAATGATGATGAATTTATGCAAGGCCCAATGGCTTTAGCGCGTTTAAATGAAGATTTAACGACCTCTAGCCATGATATTTTAATCAACCCAAAATCGCCTGAACGTAAAGGGCGTTACTACCAGCAATTGGGCACACCTGCGGATGAATGGGTGGTTCCAGCTGATCATTACTTTATGATGGGTGATAATCGCGATAACAGCCAAGATAGTCGCTTTTGGGGCTTTGTACCAAAAGAAAACTTGGTGGGTAAAGCTGTCTTTATATGGATGAGTTTTGAATTTGATAATGGCCCAGATGACATTTTACCAGGATGGGTTCCAACTGGTGTTCGTTTTGAACGCCTAGGTAATATTCAGTAACAATGAAAAAAAATGTAACAGAGTTATACAAAAGAATTGGCTACACATTTGCTGATCAAGGGTTACTTGAGCAAGCAATGACGCATCGCAGCCACAAAGGTCAACATAACGAGCGACTCGAATTTTTGGGCGACTCAATTTTGAGCTTTGTCATTGCCAATGCACTGTACGCTAAATTTCCTAAAGCACGCGAAGGCGATTTAAGCCGCATGCGTTCGACTTTAGTTCGCGGCCAGACTTTAGCTGAATTTGGCTTTGAATTTGAGCTTGGTGATTACCTACGCTTAGGTCCTGGCGAGCTAAAAAGTGGTGGTTTTAGACGCGAGTCAACCCTAGCGGATGCAGTTGAAGCTATTATTGGCGCTGTATTTTTAGATTCAGACATAGATCGCTGCGGCGAGCTTATTTTAGCGTGGTATGAATCACGTTTAGATGCTATTTCACCAGGGCTTAACCAAAAAGATCCTAAGACCCTGCTGCAAGAGTATTTGCAAGCTCGTAAGCTATCATTACCAGGCTACACCGTCGTTGATACTAAAGGTCAGGCACACAATCAAACATTCACGGTTGAATGTATCGTTGATGGAATGGATAGCATTATTTCTGTTGGCAGCTCACGGCGTAAAGCCGAACAAAAAGCGGCCGAAAAAGCATTGAAGATACTTAAAAATGAATCTTGATACCTTAATACAGCCTCATGAAGGCGAAATAGACACATTTTGTGGCATGGTTGCGATTGTTGGCCGTCCTAATGTGGGTAAATCAACACTGCTTAATGAAATTATTGAACAAAAAGTCAGTATTACCTCACGTAAGCCACAAACTACGCGCCACCGTATTATGGGTATTCATACTGAGGGTAAGCACCAAGCGGTGTACGTCGATACCCCAGGCCTGCACGTTGAAGAAAAGCGTGCTATTAACCGTTTAATGAACCGTGCAGCGTCTAGCTCAATTGGTGATGTTGAGCTGATCATTTTTGTGGTTGAAGGCACTCATTGGAATGCCGATGACGACATGGTACTTAACAAAGTAAGCCAAAGTGGCAAGCCGGTATTGTTAGTTATTAACAAAATTGACCAAGTGAAAGATCGCGACCTTGTACTTCCACATATGAAGTTTTTAGGCGATAAGTTTGATTTTGTCGGTATTATGCCCGTATCTGCGACTCAGGGTAAAAACATTAACCTGATCAAAGAAGAAGTGACTAAGCGCTTACCACCGTGCGAATTTTACTTTCCTGATGACTACGTAACTGACCGCTCAATGCGCTTTATGGCGGCTGAAGTGATCCGTGAAAAGCTAATGCGCTTTATGGGTGAAGAGTTACCGTATTCAGTGACTGTGGAAATAGAGCAGTTTAAATGGCAAGAAAACGGTATTTGGCATATTAATGGCCTGATACTAGTTGAGCGTGAAACGCAAAAGCGCATGGTTATCGGTAACAAAGGCGAAAAGCTAAAAGTAATCGGCCGTGAAGCGCGTAAAGACCTAGAAGAAATGCTTGAAAATAAAGTATTTTTAGAACTATGGGTTAAAGTAAAATCGGGCTGGGCTGACGATGAACGTGCCTTAAGAAGCTTAGGCTACGGTGAAGATTAATAAGTATCGAATAGCCTAATATGGACAGCGACTTTTACAAAGCCTATTTATTACATCGACGTCCCTACAGTGACTCGCAAGTAATGTTAGATATGCTGGTAGAAGGCGTTGGCCAGCTTAGAATGCTCGCACGAGTTAGTGGCCGCCAGGCCACTAAACATAAAGCCCAATTGCAACCATTTCAATCCTTACTCGTCCATTACAATGGCAAATACGATTTAAAATATATTAATAAATTTGAGCTCTACGGCAACCCGTTATTTCTAACTGGTGATAAGCTTTATTGTGGCTTTTATTTAAATGAGCTAACTAATCGCATTGTGCCGATTAATGAGCCCATTGATCAAGTTTTTCAACTTTATAAAACACACCTAGAAAACCTTAATAGCGGTACTGACATGCAAGCAGTATTGCGCTCTTATGAATTTCAATTGTTAGAGTTACTAGGATATGGAGTTGATTTTAGTTTTGATGCGGACGGTGAGCCAATTGATGACACGCAAACGTATAGCTACTTTGCAGAAGTAGGGTTTTCGGTGCAACATGACACGCGTTCTGGATTTACCGGTTCACAACTTAATGCCATAGCAAATCATGACTTTAGCCAAGCGGATGTGTTATATATGGCAAAGCAATTAAGTCGTTATTTATTAAAGCCATTATTGGGCAATAAGCCATTAAAAAGTCGTGAGTTATTTATTAGCTCTCAATAAACAAATTTCACAGGTACAAACATGAAAGATATTCTTCTAGGCGTGAATGTAGATCATATTGCAACGCTTCGCCAAGCTCGAGGTACTTCTTACCCAGATCCAGCCCATGCAGCCAGTGTTGCAGAGCATGCCGGTGCTGATGGCATTACGATTCATTTACGCGAAGACCGCAGACACATTCAAGACCGCGATGTGTATGTGATGGCTAAAACCATTCAAACACGTATGAACCTTGAAACCGCAGTAACCGATGAAATGATTGCGATTGCACTTGAGGTTAAACCTGAATATGTTTGCTTAGTACCTGAAAAACGTGAAGAGCTTACTACCGAAGGCGGCTTAGATGTAGCGGGTAATATTGATAAAATCGCCGCAGCGACTAAAACTTTAACGCAAGCCGGTATTAAAGTGTCACTGTTTATAGATGCCGATAAAGCGCAGTTAGACGCTGCAAAAGCGTGTGGTGCACCTTATGTTGAAATTCACACTGGGGCTTACGCAGATGCCACTAACGATGAAGACACCGCCAAAGAGCTTGAGCACATTCGCCAAGGGGTGAAATATGCAGCCAGTATTGGTTTAATTGTTAATGCTGGCCATGGTCTGCATTATCACAATGTAAAACCAATTGCGGCGATGCCAGAGATTTATGAGCTAAACATTGGCCACGCTATTATTGCCCGCGCAGCCATTGACGGTTTAGATAAAGCGGTTCGTGATATGAAACGCTTAATGCTTGAAGCGCGTACATAATAAATATTAAAAGCGTGATGTGCCAGTCACGCTTTTTGGTCTCAAGTATTTTTCACTAATTCAATACAGGGGGATTTCAATTTTTGATGTACCTCTTTCAAAAATGAATACTCAATAATTACTTCATCTTTTATTTTTGAGTCCTTGCGCTCGCCTTTATAAATTTCAATATTTTCCTCTCGAAATTTAATCGAAGGAAATTGCTCGTTACATTCAAATACTGGGCTTTCTGTTTTTACCTTACCAATGTGCTTTTCAAAACAGTTAGAGTGAGCAATGTTGTTTCGTAATATACGAAGTGTATCAAAGTATATTTTATCGGGACTATCTTTGAATAAGAGTTGGATACATTCATCGAAATCGTTGCGATCACATTTTTCATATCCATGCTCTTGTATCGCTATTTTTATCAATAACTCTTCTACAGAATTTATATATGTTAAAAATGTAGACCGCCATAGCTGATTTTTTATTCTATCCATTACAGCATCAAGGTTCCAACATCGTGAATCGATATTACATACAGATTCTTCTGTTATTTTGCCTATTCCGTCAGGGGCATCTACTTCAATTTCCTCATACACACCGGAAGATAAATATGCACATTCCTTGATATTTTTATTAGTAATATTAATTAGGCATTCGAGTAACTCAAATTCATCTTCTACTTCTGTTTTTAGTGAATCTTTAAGTATCAATTTGTATATCCCTATAAGTTATATTAATGCTCGTCTTTTTTATTAGTGATATCAATGTTGGCATCAACAAGTAAGTTTTCAAGCTCGTCTTGCAACTCAAATAACTCGGGCTCAATATTCTCAAGCGTACATTCATTTTTAAGTGATGTTTCGATCGTTTCAGCCAATGTTTTTAATTTTGGTACACCTGTATAGCAGCATGCGCCATGAAATTTATGGATAACGCTAAGTACTTGAGGGCAATCTTCGCTGGTTATTGCTTGATTTAGTAAGTTCAGGGTTTCGGGCACGCTTAGCAGTAACATATTAAGCATTTCATTGGCTAATTCTGCTTTACCGCCTGCACGTTGCAATGCCAGCGTCCAGTCAAGGCGAGTGCTATCAAAAGGAGCAGGGCTATGTTCAAATGTGCTTTTTGACTTATCACGACTCACTGGTAATTGCGGGCTATGATCGCAAATAACCTGGTTTAGCATATCTTCATCGATAGGCTTAGTTAAATAACCTTCAAAACCATCTTTTAATAACTGTTCTTTTTCACTATTAAGTGCATGCGCCGTCACGGCAATAATAGGCGTATCTTCATTCAAAGATGACTCTTTAATGAGTTTACAGGCTGTAATACCATCCATTATAGGCATTTGAATATCCATAAAAATCACATCATATTTATGGCTTTTGCTTAAACTATACGCTTGTGACCCATTATGTGCGGTATCAATTAATTCAACTTGCTCGTTGAGTAGGGTGTAAATTAATTTTAAATTAGCGTCATTATCATCCACCACTAACACTTTTAGTGGCAGCAGGGTTTGTTCATGCTGTTCTATATTATGTGCCGGGTGGTCAAGTCGATAAGGCGCAGCTAATAGTTCACATAGCTTTCGGTGGTTAAGAGGTTTACTCAAACAGGCGTCAGCGCCGCTGCCGATGAAGGCTTCGCGCATGTTGTGCGATACGGTATTGAGCATTAAATATAAATAATCGGTTGATTCTCTAACCGCTTTTACATAGCTTTTTAAACGCTGCATATCGTCAACTGATGCCATGTGACCAATAAGACAAATATCAAAATTGATCTCTGAATTTTTTATGCACTCTAAAAATTCGGTTTCGTTATAGCAAGGAGTGACACTGACTTTCCACTCTTGTAATAATGAGGCAACAGCATGATGGGTATGCTTATGCGGCTCTAAATAAAGAACACGTTTACCAATTAATGACTGGGTAGGCAAATCGTTGATAAGTACATGATTTGGTAATCTAAATACGCCATTAAAGGTAAAACAAGTACCGCTACCAGGGGCTGAATTTAAGGTAATACGGCCGCTCATTGCTTCAACGATATGTTTAGTAATAATAAGCCCTAAGCCGGTACCGCCAAATTTGCGGGTAATACTGGAGTCGGCTTGACCAAAGGCGGTGAATAGCGCGTCTTGTTTATCTGCTGGAATACCTACCCCAGTATCTGCGACTGACACTAAGACAGAGGTGCGCTCTTCATCAAGCAAACGATGGCTAATATCAACTTTTATCGCGCCTTTTTCAGTAAATTTAATTGCGTTACTTAACAAGTTAATCAGCACTTGCTTAAACCGTGTGGGGTCGCCAGTTAAATGATCGGGCACCTGAGGATTAATATAAATAGAAAGCTCAAGTTGTTTGTCGTGTGCGCTAGGTGCCAGTAAGGTCATTACTTCGTTTACGCTATCGCGCAGTTGAAACTGAATAGACTCAAGCTCCATGGCTCCTGCTTCTAACTTGGAGAAATCTAATATGTCACTAATAATAGTCATTAAGCTGTTAGCCGAAAGCTCTATGGTATCAAGGTAATCTTTTTGGTTTTTATTCAGAGGCGTTTTATAAAGCTGACGGGTAAATCCAATAACCCCGTTAAGTGGGGTGCGTAACTCATGACTCATTTTAGCTAAGAAGTCAGATTTAACACGGTTAGCATCCTGCGCTTCTTTTTTAGCCATGGTGAGCTGGATATTTTGTGTTTCGTATTGTTCAAGCGTTTCGCGGTAATCGCTGGTTGCCTGATCAATATTTTTTTGCATTTCATCTTTTTGCATCACCATAGAATGCGAGATGGTATTGAGCCCCTCACGTAATAACTCAAACTCGCCATTCATGGGTTCAGTTAATCCGGTTTGTCTTTTACCTTCAATCAACCTGTCGGTAGCAAGTACTAACTTATTAAGTGGGGTCATAAACATCCGACTAAGTCTTAGCGCTAAAATAGCGGCTAATACTAAGGCGAGAATAATAATAATACCGCTGACCAATAATGCACGTTGTTGGCCAATAACAGCTTTATCGCGGTTAAGCTGAATAACAACGGTGCCCAACGAGGTTTGGAACTCAGAAGTATTCCAGTCGCTATTGGGGGTTGTATGGTTAATGATAGGGGTGAAAAAGGTTACTAAGTCTTCACTTTGCTGAACATAGGTGGCTTTAAAGCCATTTAATTGCGTCTGCTCAATTAAAGTGTCGAATGAGCGATGATAATTACTGGTTATAATAAGTTGGTTGTTATCATTAAAGATGGCAATCGATTTAATCGAAGGAGAGTGTTTGTTGTGTGTATAGCGAATTATGCGATTAAGCAGTTTTTTACTTTTTTCCAGTAAAGGTTGTTCAAGTGCAATAGCCAGAGGTTCAGCAATCGTTGTGCCTTGTTGATATAAAATTTCATCAAGCTCAATGTAACGATTTATTGTAAAATAACCACCTAGTAATAGCCCGATGATCACTGTGGGGATCAGGGTGAGTGTTAAAACAGAATCGCGCAAGCCTAGTTTGGTCATAATCTGAGCATTATTATCATTTTTATTGAATGTGAGTATATACATACTCATAGTTATTCTCAAAGTATCTAGGTAGAGACGTGATTCATCAACCTTTTAAGGTAATGCCTAATGGCACAAATATTTAAAGCAAAGAAAAAACCACTTCAACAGCAATCACTTGAACTTGATATAAGGGCAATGGATCACCACGGACGTGGTATTGCTAAGTACAATAATAAAGTGTGTTTTGTCAGTGGGGCATTACCTGGTGAGCGAGTAAAAGCCAAGTTAATTGATGATAAAGCACGTTACAGCCAAGCTGACACGCTTAAAATACTCAAAGCCAGTGAATATCGCACCACACCCATTTGTGAACACTACAGCCAATGTGGTGGTTGTCAGTTGCAGCATTTAGATGCCACACAACAAGTCGTTGAAAAGCAAGCGGCGGTAAATCAATTATTTGCCAAGTTTGCAAAATTAACTGATTTGAACTGGCAAGCTCCACTGCTAAGCCAAGCAACGCATTACCGACGTAGTGCCCGCATTGCCGTAATGTTCGACAAAGCAGCAAAAAAAATGCGGGTAGGCTATAGAGCACGTGGCTCTAAAAGTATTGTTAGCATTAATCAGTGCCCAGTATTAAGTGACGTATTTGCAGAGGTATTTAACGTATTTGATAACATAATTAATCATAATAAGGCGCTGCACAGTATAAGTCATTTGCAGTTATGCGCTGCAGATGAACAACACTTTATTGTTATTCGTCATACAAAAGCCATTTCGCCCACAGATAAAGCGTTTGTTGAGCAAAGTGTCTCGGCGCATCATTGGCAATTAGTGTGGCAAAGTGATAGCGATACCATTGATCATGCCCATTTAGCGATGCCATTTTATAAGCTTGATCAGTTAGATATAAAATTTGAATTTGGACTAAATAACTTTATTCAGGTCAATGCGAGTGTAAATCAGGCAATGTTAATTCAAGCGGCGAGTTGGTTAGCATTACAAGGTGATGAAAATGTACTGGATTTATTTTGTGGTATTGGTAATTTCTCTCTAGTGTTAGCAAAGCAGGCTAAAACAGTAACAGGAATTGAAGGCGTTACTTCGGCGGTTGCATTAGCGACGCAAAATGCGCACACTAACTCTATTACAAATACCCAATTTCATTGCTTTGATTTAACCACGAGTATTAAAAAAGCGCCGTGGTTTAATAAAGAGTTAGATATTTTAGTACTCGACCCCTCTCGCACTGGTGCTATGGCAGTTTTAGAGCAGCTTCCATTAACGCAGTTTAAAGCGATTTTATATGTCTCTTGCGACCCTGTTACTTTAGCCCGTGACAGCGCTATTATTTCGCAAGCCGGCTTTGAACTTAATAAAATAGGGCTAATGAATATGTTCCCTCATACAGGGCATATCGAAACTATGGCGTTATTTCAACGGAGGTAAAGCGCATTATGGTAGCGACACGTCAATCTCATCAACATGACAAAGCGGGTGATTTTTTTTCACGCGTAGAATCTCTTGATTTGTCTCAGGAAAAAATTAGCTTACTCAATAAAGCGCAGCAACTTTGCCAAACTTGTGATAACAGCGAACGCGAAAATACCGCCATAGAGATGGTGGAGATTTTGGTTGAGCTAAATTTAGATGCTGACTCGTTAGCCACCGCCTATTTAACCCCTTATTATTTAAATGATGTAGTGAGTATTGACGCTGTCGAAGAGCATTTAGGCAATCATGTTGCGGTGTTATTAACGGGTGTGTCGCAAATGGCCACCATAAGTACGTTAGCTCATCAAGGCAATGGCACCGTGCAGGTCGATAATATTCGCCGTATGTTGCTTGCTATGGTGGAAGATGTGCGTGCCGTGGTGATTAAATTAGCCGAACAGGTGTGCCATTTACGCAACGTAAAAGACGCGGCTGAAGAAGAACGAGTTATTGCAGCCAAAGAGACTGCGGATATATTTGCACCGCTTGCTAATCGCCTTGGTATTGGCCAATTAAAGTGGGAGCTAGAGGATTTAGCCTTTCGCTATTTACACCCAGATATTTATAAAAATATAGCTAAACAACTTGATGATAAGCGCCTTGCCCGTGAAGCGTATATGGCTGATATGGTTGAGCAAGTAAAACAGCGCCTACATGAAGCGGGTATTAAAGCCGAGGTATACGGCAGGCCAAAACATATCTACAGCATTTATAAAAAAATGGCGAAAAAGAACTACGAGTTTGATCAGCTGTTTGACATACGCGCGATGCGAATTGTGGTTGAGCGCCTGCAAGACTGCTACGGTGCCCTAGGTATTGTGCACACTAATTGGCGCCATTTAAATAAAGAATTTGACGATTACGTTGCAACCCCAAAACAAAACGGCTATCAGTCTATTCATACCGTAGTATTTGGCCCCGAAGGTAAAACTGTTGAGATTCAGATACGAACCCACGACATGCATCAAGATGCAGAGCTGGGTGTTGCCGCACATTGGATGTACAAAGAAGGTGCGTTACCAGGGCGTGGTTCAGGCTATGAGCAAAAAATTAGCTGGTTGCGTAAGTTACTGCAATGGCAAGAAGAAGTGGTTGATGGCAGCGATTTAGCGCAAGAGCTTAAAAACCAAGTGGTTGAAGACCGCGTCTATGTGTTTACTCCACGTGGAGATATTTTTGACTTACCGCTAGGGGCAACGCCTCTTGATTTTGCTTACTACATTCACTCCAATGTAGGGCATCGGTGTATTGGTGCAAAAATATTTGGCAAAATAGTGCCGTTTACTCATCAATTAAGTACCGGCGATCAGGTTGAAATACTGACCCAAAAGCAGCCAAATCCAAGTCGTGATTGGCTAAATCCGTCATTAGGTTACATTAAGTCTTCTCGCGCTAGAGCCAAAATCCACCATTGGTTTAAACAGCTCGACCGCGATAAAAATTTAAGCGCGGGTAAAGAAATCCTTGATAACGAATTACAAAAGTTAGAGTTAACTTACAAAGATTTAGACCCAGCGATAAAGCGCTTTAACTTTAGAGAGCTTGATGACTTAATGGTCGCCATTGGTGCAGGCGATATTCGCCTTAACCAAATGCTCAACTTTATTACCGATAGAACGGAGCACGAGCCGGTTATTCGCTTTAAATCGCCCAGTAAAGTGACTGGCGATAAAAACGGTATTGTGGTTGATGGAGTAGGCAGTTTAATGAGCCATGTTGCTCGCTGTTGCCGCCCTGTACCTGGGGATGAAATTATTGGGTATATTACCCAAGGCCGTGGCATTGCCGTGCATCGTGAGGATTGTGACTCGTTTAGTAATTTAAAAAACAAGCACCCAGAGCGCGTTATTTCAGTAAGTTGGTCAGATGATATTAGCAGCTCCTACGCGTTAACTATTCGTATTGAAGCCAGCGATCGGTCTGGTTTAATTCGTGATATTAGTTCTGCTTTGGCGAATGAAAAAGTCAATGTGCTCAATATGAATGTCAACACGGTTGATAGCACTCAAACGGCTATTTTTGTGATGCAAATAGAAGTGCATGACTTACAAGGCACAAATAAAGTGCTTTCTAAGTTACACCAGATAGAAGGGGTGCACAGTGCAAAACGAGGGCAGTAATCAGGCTAATAATGAGGCTATAAGCCAACTGCTGGAAATAATGCAAACACTGAGAAACCCTGAGGGCGGATGCCCTTGGGATCTCAAGCAAACGTTTGCGTCAATCGTGCCGTATACTCTTGAAGAAGCCTATGAAGTGGCTGATTGTATTGAAACGAATAATTTAAGCGATTTAAAAAATGAGTTAGGCGACTTACTATTTCAAATTGTGTTTTATGCGCAACTAGCACAAGAGCAGCAATTATTTAATTTTAACGATGTAGTGGCACAGTTAAATGAAAAGTTGGTGCGTCGTCATCCGCATGTATTTTCAGCGCAAGACACACCTAAAACCGATGCCGAATTAGCTGCGCAGTGGCAAGCAATAAAAGCACAAGAGCGTGCGGCTAAACCCCAAGGTCAAAGCTCAGTACTTTGGCAGGATATACCAAACAGTTTACCTAGCTTAACAAAAGCTAAAAAAATTCAGCAACGGGTCGCTGCGTTAGGGTTTGATTGGCCGACTTATCACGGTGCTATTGATAAAGTGAGTGAAGAGGTTGAAGAAGTGAAAGAAGCCTTAGCTCATGA
Source organism: Pseudoalteromonas sp. APC 3694 (assembly GCF_030407565.1). Taxonomy (NCBI): domain Bacteria; kingdom Pseudomonadati; phylum Pseudomonadota; class Gammaproteobacteria; order Alteromonadales; family Pseudoalteromonadaceae; genus Pseudoalteromonas; species Pseudoalteromonas sp. APC 3694. Next base: position 119,344 of record NZ_JASDDE010000001.1, on the reverse strand, counting down.
CCCATACTCAGATCATACAGCAGAAGAGCTAGGTGATTTGCTGTTTGCTACTGTTAATGTAGCGCGCCATGTTAAACGCGACCCCGAACAACTGCTTCGCAGTGCAAACGATAAGTTTTCTGCACGATTTGAAAAGGTGCAAAACTACTTAATTGCACAGGGTAAATGTATTGATTCTGCGTCTTTAGAGGAAATGGGTGCAGCATGGGATGCGATAAAAAAAATTAAATAAATAGGGACATAAAAAATGTCTGTTTTTTGTGCACAGATTTGCCATTTTTAGCTGGATTGCTTAGCTATGTTTTGGTACAATTTCGCCCCGTCTTGTTTATATTCCAAAATCACTTGTTTGGGTATTATATTCCTTTTAATTCCTGATATTCTAGGGTTCGCATGAGTACAAAATTTATCTTCGTTACTGGCGGAGTTGTTTCTTCGTTGGGTAAAGGTATTGCAGCAGCATCGTTGGCCGCTATTTTAGAGGCCCGTGGCTTAGATGTTACCATTTTAAAGCTGGATCCTTACATCAACGTTGACCCAGGCACAATGAGCCCAATTCAACACGGTGAAGTATACGTTACCGAAGACGGCGCAGAGACCGACCTTGATTTAGGTCACTACGAACGTTTTATTCGCACCAAAATGACCAGCCGTAATAACTTTACGCAAGGGCGCGTATATGAAGATGTACTACGTCGTGAAAGACGTGGCGAATATCTTGGCGCAACAATTCAAGTTATTCCTCATATCACTAATGATATTAAGCAACGTGTTTATGATGGCGCAGAAGGCCATGATATAGCAATCGTTGAAATTGGTGGTACGGTAGGCGATATTGAGTCACAACCATTTATCGAAGCTATTCGTCAAATGGGCACAGAGATTGGTCGTGAACGTGCGCTATTTATTCACTTAACGCTAGTGCCATTCTTAGGCCCTGCCGGTGAAGTGAAAACAAAACCAACTCAGCACTCAGTTAAAGAGTTACGCTCAGTCGGTATTCAACCAGATATTCTTATTTGTCGCTCAGACCGTAAGCTGCCAAATAACGAGCGTGCAAAAATTGCATTATTCACAAACGTTGAAGAAAAAGCCGTTATCTCACTGCCTGATGTAGACAGTATTTATAAAATCCCTGCGTTATTAAAGTCGCAAGAGTTAGACAACTTTGTATGTCGTCGTTTCCATTTAGATGCACCTGAAGCTGATTTAGCTGAGTGGGAACAAGTATTGTATCAAGAGTCTAACCCAACGGGTGAAGTGACGATTGGTATGGTTGGTAAATACATTGAATTACCGGATGCATACAAATCAGTAAACGAAGCTTTAAAACATGCAGGATTAAAAAATCGTTTAACTATTAATATTCAATACGTTGATTCACAAGACTTAGAAACTAAAGGAACCGATATTCTTTCTCGTTTAGATGCTATTTTAGTGCCAGGTGGTTTTGGTGGTCGTGGTGTTGAAGGTAAGATTTTAGCGGCTAAATATGCCCGTGAAAACAAAGTGCCTTACTTAGGCATTTGTTTAGGTATGCAGGTAGCGCTAATTGAATACGCACGAAATGTTGCCGGTTTAACTGATGCAAACTCAACGGAATTTAATGCAAATTCAGAGGCTCCAGTGGTTGGTTTAATTACCGAGTGGCTAGACGCTGAGGGTAACGTAGAAGTACGTGATGAAAAGTCTGATTTAGGTGGCACAATGCGTTTAGGCGCACAAAAATGCCATTTAACGCCTGGCTCTAAAGTACACGAAGTGTATGGCAGCGACGAAATTGTTGAACGTCACCGTCACCGTTACGAAGTTAATAACAACTTCGTTGCACAGCTTGAACAAGCAGGTTTAAGCTTTACTGGTTTATCTGAAGATAAAAAGCTAGTAGAGATTATTGAAAATAAAGATCACCCTTGGTTTATTGCAGCGCAATTCCACCCGGAATTCACTTCAACACCACGCGATGGTCATCCGCTATTTGAAGGGTTTGTAGCTGCGGCTCATACCTACCAAAAAGCGCCTTCATAATTTAAAAAAGGCTGTGCATATTGCGCGGCCTTTTTTGTTTCTAAGGCTAGCCAAACTCAGGTTAGCCGCACTCACCATTTTGGGAATATAGAGGAATCAAGATGTCAGAAATCGTAAAAGTAATCGGTCGTGAAATTATGGACTCGCGTGGTAACCCAACTGTTGAAGCTGAGGTATATTTAGCTGATGGTTCATGGGGCCGTGCTGCTGCACCTTCAGGTGCATCTACAGGAACTCGCGAAGCATTAGAATTACGTGATGGTGATAAAGCGCGTTACTTAGGTAAAGGCGTATTAAAAGCGGTTGGCTTCATTAATAATGAAATTGCAGAAGCGCTAAAAGGTCAAAACGCACTTGCTCAAAGTGATGTAGACCAAGTAATGCTTGATTTAGATGGTACTGAAAACAAAGAAAAACTAGGTGCTAATGCTATTTTAGCAGTATCACTCGCTACCGCCAAAGCCGCCGCGCAATTTAAAAAAGTAGAGCTATACGAGCACATTGCTGACTTAAATGGCACGCCAGGTGTTTACTCTATGCCACTACCAATGATGAACATCATCAACGGCGGTGAGCACGCTGATAACTCAGTGGATATTCAAGAATTCATGATCCAACCTGTTGGTGCTGCTAATTTCCGTGAAGCATTGCGTATGGGTGCTGAAATATTTCACAGCCTTGCAAAAGTGCTTAAAGCGGATGGTCATTCAACAGCTGTAGGTGACGAAGGCGGTTTCGCACCAAACCTTGCATCAAACGAAGCAGCACTTGCAGCAATTAAAGTGGCTGTTGCAAATGCCGGTTATGAGCTTGGTAAAGATATTACCCTTGCACTTGATTGTGCTGCCTCTGAGTTTTATGACAAAGAAGCAAATATCTACGACCTTAAAGGTGAAGGTAAAAAGTTTACCTCTGAAGAGTTTAACTACTTCTTAAAAGACTTAACTGAGCAATACCCAATTGTATCAATTGAAGATGGCTTAGATGAGTCTGATTGGGATGGCTTTGCACACCAAACTAAGCTAATGGGCGATAAAGTTCAATTAGTGGGTGATGACTTATTCGTAACCAATACTAAGATTTTAAAACGTGGTATCGACAATGGTATTGCTAACTCAATCTTAATTAAATTTAACCAAATTGGTTCACTAACAGAAACGTTAGCGGCAATCAAAATGGCGAAAGATGCTGGTTTTACAGTGGTTATTTCTCATCGCTCTGGTGAAACTGAAGATGCAACCATTGCTGATTTAGCGGTTGGTACAGCTGCAGGCCAGATCAAAACAGGTTCATTAAGCCGTTCAGATCGTGTTGCTAAGTACAACCAATTGCTTCGTATTGAAGAGCAATTAGGCGCTAAAGCACCGTACAATGGTTTAAAAGAAGTTAAAGGTCAGTAATTCTTTAATTTGTTTAAAATTATAAAAATCCTCGCTTATGCGGGGATTTTTTATGCGTGTTATAAAGTAATGGGAAGGGCTGTCCATAGTGAAGCTACAGTAGAGAACCTAAGACTTATTACAACTGAAACTGCTGTTTTAATATCTCTTTTGTAAAACTGGTTTTTAAATAAAAGCCACGCGGCAGTGTTTGTATAATTTGTCCGTTGGGGCCTATGGCATCGGTAACTACTTTGCTATTAGCGGCTTTTGGCCGTATTTGCATGGCGTCGCCTAAATGCCCTGATATTTCATCTACCCGACCAAGCGCTATAAGCTCCATTTGCTCTTCCCAGTCTCGCTGTAATTGCGCATCTTGCGCGGGGGAGGGTTGCCACAAAAAGCCACTGCCTATGGTTCTATCAAACGGGGCGATATTGCGCTCACTTAAAATAGGTAACCATAAAACATGATTCAACTTTTTACGTACGCTACTTGTGTGCCACGTCATGCCAGTTACATTCATTAGCGGGGTAACCGACACAAAGGTGGTTTCTAGCGGTTTACCTTTATATGAAATAGGCAATGTTTTAAGCTCTATGCCTAAATCCTCAAAGTCGGGGAGCGGTTTTGACCCAGCACTTGCGCCTAATACATACTCAATCAGTTGACCTGTCCAGCCTTTTTCACGCAATAAATCATCTGGCGTTTTAAAGTGGTACTGCTGTGCTAGTTGTCCAAGTGTGAGCCCTGCAATATTATTGACACGTTGCATTAGTTGATTAATTGAATGAGGCTTTAAAGGTTGCATACTGTTAATTTAGTTGAATAAATACCAACGCCATGATAGCAAATTAGCTTGATAGTGGATATCTTTAGTGGTTGGTTGATTTTTATACGTGCCGTGGTTGGTGCAATTTTATGCACTGCTTTAAAACGCTAAAATTAACTAAGTAACTGAACTACATTGTTTTTTTTGTTTTTGGTGTTCAGTTTTAATTAAGGTCTATAATTGTTGTAAGGATAAATACAGATGTATAAACATGTTTATCCACAGATTCTGTGGAGAACATCACTTTTTTGATCTTGTATTGTGGATTTGTTTGGTAAATGAGCGTGTTTTACAAAAGTTATGCACAAGCTGTGAGTAACCAGCACAAACAGTGTGGTTTTTATGTATTTACGTATGGCAGTGTAGTTTGTTATTCACATGCAATGGATTTCGCCATTAATTTGCTTTAAGTGAAGGTGTTAACGAGGCTTGCACGTAATAGTATTTGCCGTATTGCAGCTAATGTGGAACAATCATAAAAAATCGACTTACAAATGAGGCACTAAGGTGATTGATGCCGAAGGTTTTCGTGCCAATGTCGGAATTGTAATTTGCAATAATCAGGGGCAAGTGTTTTGGGCCAGACGCTATGGTCAACATTCTTGGCAATTTCCCCAAGGTGGTGTTGATGATGGTGAAACACCAGAACAAACTATGTACCGTGAATTACACGAAGAAGTAGGTTTGCGACCAGAAGATGTAGAAATAGTTGCAAGCTCAAAACATTGGTTACGCTATAAATTACCCAAACGATTAATCCGCCGAGATTCAAGTCCGGTGTGTATTGGGCAAAAACAAAAATGGTTTTTACTAAAACTGCGCTGTAAAGATGAAGATGTTAACTTACTGAAAACCCATCATCCGGAATTTGATGATTGGCGATGGGTAAGTTATTGGTACCCGGTTAGACAGGTTGTGTCGTTTAAACGGGACGTTTATCGACGTGTTATGAAAGAGTTTGCTCCCTTTGCTATGCCCTTTAATAAGCGAGAGCAACAAAAAGATCACTGGCGAAATAAAAGGTAGTTTTACATAAAAAGGAGCAGTGTATGCTGGCAACACTCAGAGCGATAGCTGAGTCTGTTTCGCAACAAGCGAATTTAGACGACGCGTTAGTGTGCTTTGTGAAAATGGTAAAAGATGCCATGAATACCCAGTGCTGCTCCATTTATTTTGCAGATTACAGCCAAGATAATTTTGTACTGATGGCTACCGAAGGGTTAAACCCTGATGCGGTGGGCAAATTTAGAATTGGCTTTACCGAGGGTTTAGTTGGGCTTGTTGCTCAGCGTGAAGAAGCAATTAACATTGCCTTTGCCAAGTCGCATCCTCGTTTTAAACTCTCCCCAGAAGTTAACGAAGAAGGCTATAACGCCTTTTTGTCTGTGCCTGTTGTTCATCAAAAAAAAGTGTTAGGTGTTATTGTTGTTCAACAGAAAATGGCGCGGGTATTTTCTCAAGATGAGGAGTCTTTTTTAATTACGCTTTCTGCGCAGTTAGCTTCACAGCTTGCGCATGCCGAAATAAAAGAAGTATTGCGCCAAGATGAGTCGTCTCATCAAACATCGGTTTTAAAAGGGGTGTCTAGTGCGCCAGGCATTAGTATTGGTAAAGCCTTTGTTGTTATTCCTAAACTTAATTTTAAGTCCATAGAGCTTACTAAAAATAGTGATGTGAATGAACAACGCCGTTTATTCACCCAAGCAGTTGCTGCTACGCGCAAAGAATTTAGCACCTTATCGATGACGTTAAGTGACAGCATACCGCAAGAGGCGCTGGCTGTATTTGATGTATATCAGCAATTACTAGATGCTAAAAGTTTAGGTCATAATGTAGAGACACAATTACAAGAAGGGTGGTGTGCAAAAAGTGCATTAAAAATTGTGATTGAACGTTTAGTTGCACAGTTTAATGAAATGCAAGACCCTTACATTAAAGAGCGTGCGGTTGATGTTAAAGACATTGGCTTACGAGTGCTGCATCACTTAGTGAATACCGAACACGCAATAAAAGACTACCCTGAAAACACCATTTTAATAGCGCACACACTAACGCCAGCTATGTTAGCAGAGGTGCCCAATGAGCGTTTAGCGGGGGTTGTGAGTATTAATGGTTCTGCCAATAGCCATGCCTCTATTTTAACCCGTGCTATGGGCGTGCCTGCGATTTGGGGTATTGAAGATTTACCGCTATTGCAGTTTGATAGTAAAGAAATGATTTTAGATGCTTTTGCTGGGCGTTTATATATTTCGCCTTCGCAAATGCTTATTGATGAGTATACCGAGTTACAACATCAAGATAACTTACTCAACAATCGTTTTTTAGAAGAGCAATCACTGCCTGCAATTACCTTGGATGGGGAGCATATTAGTTTATTGCTCAACGCTGGGCTTGAACTTAATACGCAACAAAATAGTGCCCATATTTGTGATGGTGTTGGTCTTTACAGAACCGAAGCGTGGTTTATGCAAAAAGGGCAGTTTCCATCGCAACAAGAACAAGAAAAATGGTATCGCGAAGTACTCAGTAGCTATTACCCTAACCCCGTAGTTATGCGAACGTTAGATATTGGTGGCGACAAAGTTTTAGATTATTTTAATATTACCGAAGAAAACCCGTTTTTAGGATGGCGTGGTATTAGAATTAGCCTAGATCATCCTGAGCTTTTTTTAGATCAGCTCAAAGCCATGCTCAAAGCGAATATTGGCTTAGGTAATTTAAAAATAATGCTTCCTATGATCAGTGGCACTGATGAAGTTGAAGAGTCGCTGGCACTGTATAACCAAGCCTATTATGAGTTAAGCGAAACATTTCCTGAGCAACTAATAGAAAAGCCAGATATTGGCATTATGCTTGAGGTACCTTCAAGTGTATTTATGCTGCCAGAGTGGTCTAGAAAAGTCGATTTTTGCTCAGTGGGTAGTAACGATTTAACTCAGTATTTATTAGCGGTAGATAGAGCAAATGCCCGTGTGGCCGATTTATTCAATCCTTATCATCCAGCTGTGTTACGTGTATTAAATAATATTGCCAGCGAATGTGAGCACTATGAATTGCCCTTTAGTTTATGTGGTGAGCTTGGCGGCGATCCCGAGGGAGCAATATTACTCATTGCCATGGGCTATAGACGTTTAAGTATGAACTTATCGTCGTTAAATAAAGTGAAATGGGTGCTTAGGCGCTTAAATGTTAGTGACATGGAACAATTACTGAGCGAGTGTTTAGCACAGCCCAATGCTAAACAAGTGTTGCGTTTAACCCGTAATTTTATGATAGAGCATCAGCTAGGTAATTTATTTTATACACCTAAATGATAGAGCTGTTATTGTTTATATAATCAATTAAAATATACATATTCTTAAATGTATTAGAGATAACTATGTATGAACTAGGACTTCTAGTTGCAAGTTGTGCGTTATTAGGTTGCATTGTTGGTTTTTTAGCAGGACTTCTAGGCATAGGCGGTGGTTTAATCATTGTGCCGGTGCTAACGAGCTTGTTACTGGGTTTTAATGTGGCCGCTGCCGATCATGTATTAGTTATCGCTATTGCGACATCTTTAGCCTCTATTTTATTTACCTCGACTTCTTCAGCGTTAGCTCATCATAAAAATGATAATGTGCCTTGGAAAATTGCCCCTTGGGTAATGTCGGGTGTGGCCATTGGCGCCTTGATTAGCGGCTTTGCTGCCAGCTTTATCCCTGAGAAAATGTTACGAACCGTGTTCGCAGTGAGTGTGGTTTTTATTGCTATGAGAATGGTGCTTTCTGCCCGTAATAAAGTGAGCGTAGGTCACCCGATGCCTGCAGGCCCCGTGCTAGGAAGTATTAGTGCGATAATGGGGGCACTATCTGGGTTGATTGGGATTGGCGGTGGCGCATTACTTGTGCCTATGCTGCACTATTTTTCGGTTGATATTAAAAAGGCAATTGGTTGCGCTGCTGCATGTGGTATTGTAATTGCCTTTTTTGGCTCTATTGGTTATATCAGCGCCGGTTGGCGAGTAACTGACTTAGCGCATGGTTTTATGGGATTTGTTTATTTACCTGCATTGTTAGGGATTGTTGTTACCTCATGGTTTATAGCGCCAATAGGCGCCAAAGCAACGCATTACTTACCTGTGAATACAATTAAGAAAGTTTTCGCGATGTTACTTGTTATCATCGCTATTAAAATGGTTTTTAGCTAAAGGTTTATTTTTATGGCACTGGAGTTTCCTCAAATTGATCCAATAATATTTTCTATTGGACCACTTAGCGTTCGTTGGTATGGGTTAATGTACTTAATTGGTTTTGCGTTTGCGATGTGGTTTGCTAATCGTCAAGCTAATAAGTCCGGTTCAGGTTGGACTAAAGACGAGGTCAGCGATTTACTCTTTTACGGCATGCTGGGCGTTATATTAGGTGGGCGTATTGGTTATGTTCTGTTTTATCAATTTAGCTATTTTATCGAAAACCCCTTATATTTGTTTAGAATAGACCAAGGAGGCATGTCGTTTCATGGTGGAACACTGGGGGTGATCACTGCAATTGCTATTTTTGCTTACAAGCGTAAAAAATCGTTATTACAAGTCGGTGATTTTGTAGCACCTTTAGTGCCTGTTGGTTTACTGGCTGGGCGTATAGGTAACTTTATTAATGGCGAATTATGGGGGCGTACCACTGATGTTCCGTGGGCAATGGTGTTTCCAACGGGAGGCCCGCTTGCACGCCACCCTTCACAACTTTACGAAGCTTTTTTTGAAGGGCTTGTATTGTTTGTCATATTATTGTGGTTTATTAAGCGTCCACGTCCTGCGGGAAGTGTGTCGGGTTTGTTTTTACTGGGTTACGGCGTATTTAGATTTTGTATTGAATATTTTCGCCAACCAGATGCGCAATTGGGGCTATTTGCCGACTTCATTTCTATGGGGCAAATTCTATCGTTACCTATGATCATTGGCGGGTTAGGCTTACTTATTTGGGCCTATAAACAACCACAATCAAAAACAGCGGCAAAAGTTTAAAAGAAGAAGTTAGATGAAACAATATTTAGAATTATGTCAGCGCATTGTTGACCAAGGACAATGGGTTGAAAATAAACGCACCGGTACACGTTGTTTAACGGTTATAAACGCTGATTTAGAATACGATGTGGCTAATAATCAGTTCCCAATGATCACCACGCGAAAAAGCTATTACAAAGCGGCTATTGCTGAATTATTAGGTTATTTAAGAGGCTATGACAGTGCTGAACAGTTTCGTAGTATTGGCTGTAAAACCTGGGATGCTAACGCCAATGAAAATAGTGCCTGGCTCAATAATCCTAACCGTAAAGGTGAGGATGATATGGGGCGCGTTTATGGCGTGCAAGGACGAGGCTGGCAACGCCCTGATGGTTCAACACTGGATCAACTGGCAAAGGTCATCAATAATTTAAAAAATGGCATTGATGATCGCGGCGAAATTATTACCTTTTACAACCCAGGTGAGTTTGAGCTTGGCTGCTTGCGCCCATGCATGCATACACATACCTTTTCATTACTAGGCGATACCCTGTATTTAACCTCGTACCAACGAAGTTGTGATGTACCGCTAGGTCTAAACTTTAATCAAATTCAATGTTTTGTTTTATTGGCACTGGTTGCACAAATTACTGGCCACAAAGCAGGTAAGGCATATCATAAAATCACCAATGCCCACATTTACGAAAATCAGCTAGATTTAATGCGAGATGTGCAATTAAAGCGCGAGCCATTTGCTTCTCCTCAATTAAAAATTAATCCAGAGATTAAGTCACTCGAAGATATAGAAACATGGGTAACACGTGATGATTTTGAGGTGGTTGGCTATCAATGCCATGAAGCGATTCAGTACCCATTTTCAGTTTAAAAAATAAGGAGAGCATAATGAAAGCAGTGATCCCCGTAGCCGGCCTTGGAACACGTATGTTACCGGCCACTAAAGCAATTCCAAAAGAAATGCTGCCCGTTGTAGACCGTCCACTCATTCAATACGTTGTTAGCGAAGCGGTTGCCGCTGGCATCAAAGAGATAGTGTTAGTAACCCATTCGAGTAAAAACTCGATTGAAAATCATTTTGATACCAGCTTTGAACTAGAGGCAACATTAGAGAAACGTGTAAAGCGGCAATTACTTGCCGAAATACAGTCTATTTGCCCTAACGACGTGACGATTATTCATGTACGTCAAGGTGAAGCAAAAGGCCTAGGCCATGCTATTAACTGTGCCGCCCCTATTATTGGCAATGAACCTTTTGTGGTTATTTTACCCGACGTTATTATCGATGAAGTGGAAAGTGATTTAACAAAAGACAACTTAGCTGAAATGATTACTCGCTTTGAGCAAACTAAACACAGTCAAATTATGGTTGAACCAGTTCCTAAAGATGACGTAGATAAATTTGGTGTCGTGGATTTAGGTGATGTTGAGTTAAACCAAGGTGAAAGCTCACCCATTAAGAGTATGGTAGAAAAGCCACCCGTTGACGAGGCACCTTCAAACCTTGCTGTGGTTGGTCGTTACGTGTTGAGTAAAAATATTTGGCCATTACTGGCTAAAACCCCTCAAGGTGCTGGTGATGAAATTCAGCTAACAGATGCAATAGCCATGCTTATGCAAGATGAAAAAGTAGATGCCTACGCAATGAAAGGCCGAAGCCATGATTGTGGCAGTAAAATTGGTTATTTAAAAGCAACCATTGAATTTGCTCTTCGTCGTGATGAATTCGCCGGTGAGCTTAAAACGTTTATTAAAACGTTAATTTAAATAAACTTATCATTATTAGAAGCGCCTATATGGCGCTTTTTTTGATTGTAAAATAGTTTTTTTAGTATTTTAAATTATCACTATTTTTGCAGTTATACAGACATATTTAACATTGTATTGTAATCTTTATGTTAACCCAAGTTGTTTTGTTGTTAACGTGCTTTATTGATTCAATTGAAAATTGACTTAATTGAGCGGTCTAAACTATTGAAAGAGAAACAATCAATGTGTGAATACAGCATAAAGTATCACCGATATCTGGTTATAGCGTTACTCATGTTAATTGGGAGTGGCTGTACTGTATCGCCAGATAAAACTACGTTAAATGAAGAAGTTAAAGATTCCCCTGAATATGTAACTATCACCGCACTTGAGCTAGCACAGCTAAAAGATGCAGCCTTGCAATGGCAACAAGCACGTTCTGGTATAGAGCGACTATTAAAGTTAGAACGTGAGCTCACATATTTAGTTGATCACCTAGATATTATTAACAGTAAAGCAATAGCGCAATCTAATCAGGCTATTAGCAATCGTTATGCTCGCTCAGTAATAAACACAAAAGCGCCGCCAAATCTTAGATATGGTAATAATTACGCAAGCACTTCAGATAAAGTTGAACGACCAAGGCAAAGGTATAGTAATCGCTACGCAAAATCCTCTAAAGGGGACGCTCCATACAATCAGCGACACAGTAGTCGCTATGCTAGCGTGTCTACAAAAATGATTACAGCCCCTTCAAAAAGCTACAGTAAGCACGCTGTTAGTTTGCCTGTGAAAGCAACGAACTCAATTGTAAAGAAAAAAGTATTCCCTCAAACATCGAAGCTAACAAAAGTGGCAATGGTTGATACCAACAAAAAAGTATTTGCATTGCAGGTTGCGTCACTCGATTCAGAAGAAAGTGTTGTTAAAGAGTGGAAGCACATTAACAAAAAAGCAGCGCCTTTGTTTAAGGATAAAATCACGACAAACATTGAAAAAACCAAGGTCAATAACAAAACCTATTATCGATTAAAGTTAGGTGAATACTATAACTTTAAAAGTGCTGAGGATGATTGTGAGGTATTTAAATTCTATAAAGTTGATTGTTTTGTGAGTAACTACACTGACAAACCAATTAGATTATAAATTATTAATTTGGCGCTTTTATTGCATAATAGCTAGAGCTAGTTTTTTTGCAATAGGTGCTTTAAAGTGAAACTTCGTTTAATAATATTACTAATACCATTTGCATTAGCTGGTTGTAGCAACCAGCTAATGCCCGCCGACTCACAAAGCGACAAGCTTGTGCGTGAAAAAGATATAAAACCTTACTTAGAGCAATGGGATAACAACAAAGAGCAAATAGCGCGTTTAAGCACCATGGAAGAGGACTTATCATTACTGATTCAAGCTCTTTCTGCACAAACAGATATTGATGCCATACCTGAGCCGTTGAAGCGCTGTTTGCCCTCCAAGTTGCAGCCGTTACCGACAAAGACCGACTTAGCCAAAGTTTAAATCAAATAAAAGCCAGCGCATCTTCGTTATTTGAGGGGGAGTTTGTGGCGAATGTAGAAACTATCAACGTGAGTAGCATGACTTACTACCGTTTAAAGCTTGGAGCTTATCAAAATCAAGCCAATGCCGCTGCTGATTGCGATAGACTTAAACAGCGCCAAATCAACTGCATTGTGAGCCATTACACCCAACAGCCATTAAAATAAATATGTATCTAGGGTATTAGGCATAATAATTGCTTTATAACTATTATGTTTTTAGAGGATGGCAACTATGCGCCTTTTGTTACCCTTACTATTATTAAATTTAGCGGGCTGTAGCTTAACACCCCAGCCAAAGCCAAGTATAAGCACTGATGCGCCTAAAGCGGTCATGGCACCCTATACGGTGAGCCAGTATGTAAATAGCTTGAGTGCTCAGCTCAGCCATATCAAAGAGCCTTTTAAAAGCACTGCTTCAATTGCGGTCAGTAGCTTTTATTTAGCAGATGCCCTTGGTTCTCACGTTGCTCAAGGGCAGGGGGCAGGGCTTAGCCAGCAGATTCAGGAAAGCTTAATAACCCAGTTCACCCAATTAGGTTATAACACGGTTGAATATCGGCTTGAAAACCAACTTAACTTATCAGCGAGTGCAGACTCAGTACTTAGCCGCAATACTAGCAATTTAAAGCAGCGTCAGATTATTGACTTTGTCATCACCGGTACTTTAACTCGCCAAGAGCATGCTTATATTGTTAATGCACGAATGGTAAATATGCAAACCAACCAAGTTGTATCTGCCAGCAGTACTGAAATTCCAATCAATGTGATGTGGAGCAATGAAAAAATACAGCAGCGCGGTGACTACATTTACCGCAGTGAATATTAATTAGGAGCACACATGAAACGCCTACTATTAACTTTATGTTTGCCACTGGGCTTTGGTTGTTCACAAATGACAAACCATAGTGACACACAAATTACCGACGATGCGCCTATGTTTTTTGAGCAACGCCCTGTAGCTGCACCAACACAAAGCGACTCGCTGTATCAAAATAAAGCCGCAGTGATGAATAAAAACAAACAAGTTAACACGCCAACACGTAAAAATATTAATCATTATGTGCGTGGCATCATGCAAGACATGGCTGAAAATTTACAGTACGTAAATACTAAAACGCCATTAGCGGTATCAAGCTTTGTTTTTTTAGACCGTGACTACAACAATGCCAACTTAGTGGGTAACCAAATAGCAGAGAGCTTTATGCATGAGCTGCATAATTTTGGTGTGCCGGTAATCGATTTTAAAACCACCGATTATATGCGTGTAACACCTGGCGGCGATTTTGTTTTTAGTCGCGACTACTTAGAGCTTAACCAAGAACAAAATTTTAGTTACGTATTAGCCGGCACGCTAGTAAACCACCAAGGTGGCATACTAGTAAACGCACGTATTGTTGGTTTAGCGAGTAAAGCGGTTGTAGGCTCTGCACAGGGTTTTATTCCGCAATCAGTGATCGACGCGTTAAATAGCAGTAACAGTGCTGATGGCATCATGCTAAAACAAGCGAGTAAGTGAGGTTTATCATGGCTAACTTAGCTAAGCGCTCAGCTTTAATTAGCATAAGTGCATTATCATTATTACTTTCAGGCTGTAATTTACTTGGTGAATCTAACATGACTGAACCCGCTGAGCCTGAGCAAAAAGTGGTAAGCAATCTTGATTTTAACCAGATCATGGCGCAAATGCAGCAAAATGACGAGCAAGAACAATACGCCGATACAACGCAGTTTAACCCAAACAAGCATCATAAAAGTTTAGTTAACTACGTAGAGCAAATGGCACTGGATTTAACCGACACCATGCAAGTTGCCCCGCAAGATGCAGCGATTGCGGTGACTTCGTTCGTTGATTTAGATGCAAGTTTAACTACAGCAAGCCAGTTAGGTAATCAGTTATCAGAAACCTTTATACACCAGCTGCAAAAATTTGGTTATAGCGCCGTTGATTTTAAAACAGCCAATTTAATTACCGTTAATGAACAAGGCGACTTTGCATTCACCCGAAACACTCGCAAGCTTGCAGGTACGAATATAGCCAACCATGTTTTATCGGGTACATTAATTTACCGTGCAGATGGGGTTGTTATTAACGCTCGCGTAATAAATATTGAAAATAAGCGCCTTGCCGCCAGCAGCCGAACATTTATACCGCTTTACGTACTAAATAAAGAAGATATATATTTATCAAGCAATTAACTTAATTTGATACTTGATATAAAAAACCAGATGCCGTTATAATTTTTGTAAGCTGTAAGCTGTAAGCTGTAAGCTTGATGTGGCCTCTTAGTTAAATGGATATAACGGCCCCCTCCTAAGGGGCAGTTGCAGGTTCGATTCCTGCAGGGGCTACCAATTAAATCAATGAGTTATGTTCTTTCTTTGTTTCTATATCAACTATATGTAGTATATTTGTAGCAATGTCAGCTTTGTGCCGTTCGGATAAAAAGTGAATTTGAAAGCTTGTTGGGTGGCGCCTTCGGCTTAACCAACCTACATTTTGGCGTAGGTCGGATAAGTGGCGGAGCCACGCCATCCGACAAAAATGATAAATTTACCAGAGACAACTGCCTTACACTGTAAGTTAAACCACTCTATACCGACTATCGGCTGAGTGCTAATTGCGGACATTAGTAACGCTAAGCTAACGGGTAGTGACCGAAAGGTGCGGGTTTAGTACCTTATATGTGATTACCTATTACGCGCCTAAAAGTGGCAAATGCTTTCGCTGCTGATAGGTTAAAGCTAGCTCTAAGCAGTTCTTGATTTCCGCCTCAGGAAACGAACTCGATAAACTTAATACGATTGCTCTATTACCTTGAAATTCGAGTGTGTCATTGTGCAGCTCTCTAAATGTATCGATTAACTTAGTTTGGCAGTTGAAGAACAAGTAGTATTGGTTTGGCGATTTCAACTTCCAATCAGTTCTAATTGGGCTGCCTGTTTTTACACTATAACTATGCTCACCCCATTTCAGTGACTCTTCGACTTCACCTAGCTCCAAATCGGATGCAAGCTTGAGGATTAAAGTTCGTAACTCCTCAAGTCGTAGCCGAACTTTTTCGGGATATTCTTCGAAGCGATTTTTGACTACCTCGTCCATTGAAAGCTCCTATTCATATAACAACTTTATCAGAGGACATTTTCCCCTATTCTAGCGCGAAAACGTCCATATCTCATGAGCTTCTATTATTATTTTAGCTTATCTGGGCGTATAAAAAAGAGGAAAGTTTTCTTCTTTCTTACTAAGTAAATGACAACTCACCTCAATGTCCGGTTATCGCTCAAAGAAGCCCTCCATTAAATTCTGCATAATAAAAAAGCGAGCTATCAATTAACCCGCTTTATAAAGTACTTTGTCGAACCCCGAACCCCGAACCCCGAAGCTATAACTCAGCCATCACTAGTAATTGTAGCAATCAGCTCGCTCAATACCTGCTCAGCTTTGTCAGTGTCTACTTGGCAAGTACCGGCATTTAAATGGCCGCCGCCCCCGTATTTAAGGCATAACTCGCCAACATTAGTATTGGAGCTGCGGTTGGTGATTGATTTACCAATGGCGTACACCACATTTTGCTTTTTAAGCCCCCACATTTTATGAATTGAGATATTACACTCGGGGAACATGGCATAAATAACAAAGCGATTAGTGGCGAATATGGTCTCTTCTTCGGTTAAATTAAGTACCACTAAGTTGTCGTGTACTGATGAGCAGCGGTCTATTTGCTCTTTAGCCTGTGTGTTATGTTCATGGTATAAAGCAACGCGCTCGGCAACATCTTCCATTGCTAGTATTTGTTCTATGCTGTGATCTTTACAGGCGTCAATTAACTTCATCATTAACTGGTAATTAGAAATTTTGAATTCACGAAAACGGCCAAGCCCTGTGCGTGCATCCATAATAAAGTTCATCAGTACCCAGTCTGTTGGGTTTAAAATTTCGTCTTTTGTAAATTGTGCCGAATCCCCTTTATCAACCGCTTCCATCATATCAGTTGAAATATTAGGGAATTTTTCAACGCCACCATAATAGTCATAAACAACGCGTGCCGCAGAGGGCGCATCTGGGTCAATAATGTGATTTTTTATATCGCTTGCGTTACGAACGGTTTCACTCAAGTGGTGATCAAATGCAATATGACAACCGGCAACATAGGGGAGGTTAGTGGTAATGTCGTTGCTGGTAATGGCTATTTTACCGTCTTGCATGTCTTTTGGATGCACAAATAAAATATCGTCGATTAAATCTAAATCTTTAAGTAATACGGCACACACTAGGCCGTCAAAATCGCTTCGAGTGACAAGTCTATATTTATTATTGCTCATTTTCGGTCCATTTTTGTTTGTTTATTAATCTGAGTGTAGCAGTTTAAACTCCATTTTATATACCAGTTTTTAACATAAAAAAAGCCAAAACAATGGTTTTGGCTTTGAGTAGCAAGTGTGTATTAGTGATGTGTTATGCGCCTGGGCCACATTCCATACAATGGTTAATAATGTCTGGGCCAAATTTTAATTTAGCGTTTAAATCACGTAGTGCAGTGCGTAGGCCTTCTTCAATAACAGGGTGATAAAAAGGCATATCAAGCATTTGTGGTACAGTCATTTTGTTTTGTACAGCCCATGCTAATAAATGAGCAATGTGCTCTGCTTGAGGGCCAATAAATTCAGCACCTAAAAATAAGCCGGTGCCGTGCTCGGCATACACACGCATGTGGCCTTTGTTTTTTAGCATAACGCGGCTACGGCCTTGGTTTTCAAAGCTGACTTCGCCTATTTCAAAGCAGTCACAGCTTCCTAATCGTTGGCTAATTTCTTTAAAGCTTTCACCAACCATGGCTATTTGTGGGTCGCTAAACACAGCGGCAATTTTAGCGCGGCGTAAACCCGCACGTACATGAGGGTAGCGGCCTGCGTTTTGCCCTGCGATTGTTCCTTGATCGGATGCTTCGTGAAGCAGTGGGATCATGTTACTGGCATCGCCGGCAATAAATATGTTTGAGTCGCCACATTGCATAGTATGGGCATCGGCCGTTGGTACGCCACGTTCATCGAGGTCTATGCCGGTGTTTTCTAACCCTAGTTTATCTGTGTTTGGTACTCGCCCTGTTGCAGCCAGCACGTAGTCAAATTGTTCAGTGTGTTTAACGCCTTGTTTGTTGGTGTAGGTGAGCTCTGCTTTATTACCAACTTTTTTCATGTCAGATACGTTTGAGTCGGTATCAACATAAAATTCTTCTGCAAATACGGTATTAGCGTAATCTTTAACTACTGGGTCGGTTAATGGACCTATGGCACCACCTACACCAAATAGTTTTACCTTTACACCCAATCTGTGTAACGCTTGGCCAATTTCAAGGCCTATAACACCTGGGCCAAATACGGCTACTGATTCTGGTAAATCATCCCAGTCGAATACATCGTCATTTATAATCAGTCGGTCGCCAAAGTTATTAAATACGCCTGGGTAAGAAGGGCGTGAACCCGTTGCAATTACAAAGCGTTTGGCAGTAATAATGGTGTGGTCGTCTATTTGTACGCGGTTGGCGTCTAAAAATTGTGCATAGCCACGAATTTTATCTTCGCTAGGTATTTCATCTACCGCTTCTACTACGAATCCTACAAAGCGATCGCGCTCACTTTTTACTCGTGCCATAACGGCTTTACCGTCAATAACCGGTTTTGAGCTGTGAACACCAAAGGCAGGGGCCATTTCTATTGAATGGGCGGCTTCTGCTGCGGCAATCAATAATTTACTTGGCATGCAACCAACACGTGCGCAGGTTGTACCGTATGGGCCAGATTCAATCATAAGTACGTTTTGAGTAAATTGTTTAGCATTACGATAGGCACTTAAACCAGCGGTACCTGCACCTATAACAACAACGTCGGTTTGCAATTCTTTCATAGTGTTTTTCCTTTAGTAAACAGGGGCGTTGCAGCCCCTGTTTTATTTACTTAATTAAGCAAAGTATTTTTCTAGGTCGTCTGAGCCACCAATGTGCTTACCGCCAATAAATACTTGTGGTACGGTTTCACGGCCCGATACCGCTTTAAGGCTGGTAAGTGATGCGCCAGCACCCATTACGATTTCTTCAAAAGCAAAGCCTTTAGCTGTAAGTAGCTCTTTTGCTTTTTTACAGAAAGGGCAGCCAGGCTTAGTAAATAGAGTAACCGCCTCTGGTTTTACTTGAGTTGGGTTGATGTAATCAAGCATAGTGTCAGCGTCTGATACTTCAAACGGGTCGCCTGGTAAATCTGGTTCGATGAACATCTTCTCTACTACGCCATCTTTAACCAGCATAGAGTATCTCCAGCTGCGCTTACCAAAACCTAAATCGTTTTTATCAACTAGCATACCCATGCCGTCAGTAAATTCGCCGTTACCATCTGGTAGTAAGGTAATGTTTTGCGCTTCTTGATGTTCAGCCCATGCGTTCATTACAAAGGTATCGTTTACTGATACACAAACAATGTCATCAACGCCATTTTGCTTAAGTACGCCAGCTAGTTCGTTATAGCGTGGTAAGTGCGTTGATGAACACGTAGGTGTAAATGCACCTGGTAGTGAAAATACAACAACCGTTTTACCTTTAAAAATGTCGTCTGTAGTCACTGATTTCCATTCGTCGTTTTGACGCGTTGCGAATGTTACGTTTGGGATTGTTTGACCTTCAATATTGTTTAACATGTTTTTTAGTTCCTCTTGATTTGTTGATAGCCATTATGGCGAGTATTTAAATATAGTTCCAATCGTTTGTTTGTATTAAACTGATAGATGTAAACTACCAGGTTGAGTGTGAATATGAACTTAAAAGATTTAGAGTATGTCAAAGCGGTTGCCCGCTATAAGCATTTTCGTAAAGCGGCCGATGCCTGTTTTGTAAGCCAGCCTACTTTAAGCGGGCAAATTAAAAAGCTTGAGCAAGAATTGGGTGTTATTATTTTTGATCGCTCTACCAAGCACGTTACCTTAACTGCCAAAGGTGAACGTTTATTGACACAAATAGCTGTCGTTTTAGAGCAAACACAAATATTAAAAGAGCTGGCAGCAACATCTAATGAACCACTGCAGGGTAAGCTTACCATTGGTATTATTCCAACGATTGCGCCTTATTTATTACCTACGCTACTAACATCAATGAAAGCAGCGTTTATAAATAGCCAGTTTTCGTTTACTGAAATGCAAACAACCACTATTTTAGCTGCGCTAGAAAGTGGCGAGGTGGATTTTGCAATTTTAGCGGATGTACCTGAACTTAAAAGTTACCATACCATTGATTTATATAAAGAAGACTTTTTAGTTGCCGTATCAAGCGATAACGCATTGTGTAAGCATAAAAAAGTGGCACTGCAAGACCTGCAAGGTTGCAACCTACTAATGTTAAGTGATGGCCATTGCTTTAAAGATCAAGCCCAGCAGTTTTGTTTTTCGGCAGGGGTCGATGTTTCCAGCCAGTATCAAGGAAATAGCCTTGAGACTTTATTAGCGCTGGTGGCGATGGATGATGGAATTACATTTGTGCCAAAACTTGCAGCAATACCACGAGTGGGTATTCATTATTTGCCTATTTTTCCTAATCAACAACGTAATATTGTGTTTGCATGCAGAAAGCATTACCCGCACTTATCTGGGGTTGAGCAGTTAGCAGATTGGTTAAGCGCCCACTCTAATTTAAAGGCTAAACTAAGCGAGGCGCTTTAGCATTTTACATGCGGCTATTGCTCGGCAATCTCTACAATGTCATTAATTTGTACGCCCGGCAAAGGCTGATCATTAATACTAACGGCAATAGCGCTGTGCTGATAAAGCTGTTCAATTCGTATACGGTTAAGTGTAGTGATGGTATGCGGCATAGTGTTGCCTTGTGCGTCGGTTAAATAATTATGATGGGCAATACTCAGTTGTTGGCCTTTTTCTAAGCCATGAGCCTTACCTAAATTAATCACTAATTTATTATTTTCCATATGCATTATTTTACCTTGAGTAGGTAGACAGGCCATGGCAGCTTGTAGGTCGTAACTTAAGGTTTGGTTTATATCACTAATGCTTTGGCCAAAAGGTGATTGCCAAAACCGATTACTATTTACATCAATAATGGCTGTTTTTTCAAATGGCCAAATTGCTTGGCTTTGATAGCTATTTTGCCATAACGGCTCATAAGTGGTGCCATTAAATAAGCTAAACTCTATTTGGTAGTGGCGCTGATAGCTTTCATCTTGCCAAAACGCATAGTCGCTATTGAGTTTATCGCTGGTAGATAAACTGGTTATTTGACTTAACAGCACATATTGCGCGTTGCTGCGTGATGAAATTTCTTCTAACTGACTGTTTGAATAGTCATGCTGTTGATTAAAGTAGGTATCAACCTTTATAGCTTTGTTGAAATAGGCAACGGGTATTGCACTCATTTTTGATTTTTGCAACGAGGTATAAATGTTTTTACTGACTGCTTTGTTAATGTCAAATATTTGACCCATTCTCGCTTGTTCACGATTTGTTAGTTGGCTTTGCGTGACAGCTATAAACTTATTAAAGTTACTTTGTGGACATTGCTCTGTTTGCGCAAAGATATCTAAGCGTAAGGTAATTGCAAACTCATCACTACTGCGGTTTTCGCTAACGAGCTCTATTTTTTGAATTTCGCCTTGGCTACTTATTTTTAGCTGATCTTGGGTTAAAACACCATCAACAAGTGTTTGCACCGAGCTCACCCGCGCACCAGAGAATACAAGGGCTTGGGTAATCGCATCTTTTATTGCAGCGGCCTTTGCACCGGGAATGTCGCTATTTTGAATAACCGCATGGCCTGTAGACTCATACCACTGAGCGTGGGTAAAAGGTGAAAACGTTAATACAGCAGTGGTGCTTAATCCTGCCAATACTGCTTTTAAAAACGATTTCATACTCTTACTCCAATTAAACGTTAGCGTTAATGAGTCTCAGCAAGTAATGTACCACTATTATTTGTTGTTACAGAATATAGGTATCACTGGCATTAAACGTGCATAACTGAGTTTAATTAGTTTTTAAAGGCCCTGTATGATGCGAGTAATGCCATTAATGATCACATTAGGCTGCTTAACGTTAAGCGGTTGTAGCAATATATTTGATAAGCACGTTGAATATAAATATGTTGAGCCAAATAATTACCCTGTATTAAAAGCAATAGGGTACGCGCCCATTAGTTTACAGTCGGGAAGTAATGACACTCAAAAACAGCTTATGGCAATTAAAGCCTCCAAGCTAGAAGCATACCGCGAACTAACGGAACAAGTGTACGGGCAAAAAATTACCGCTGGCACAACCGTCGCAGGCTCTGTTGCCCAAGATGATTATTTACAGAGTAAAGTGCAAGGTATTATAAAAGGCGCGCAAATTATAAAAACTTATGCTGTTAATGATATGTATATTACTGAGCTTGAGCTTAATATGAAGCGCGTACACGACTTGTACATCGGTGAGATAAAACCACGGGAAGTGAAAAAGGTCACTTATTACTAATCGACAAGTTATTACTAACCGACAAATTATTACTCATAAAAAACGCCTAAACGAATATTCGTTTAGGCGTTTTTTATGAGTATTCTTTAGGCTTTTAGGTTACGCACAATGCTGTTGTCAGTATTAACTACGCTACCGGCTTGATCGTAGGTCATAGACGAAGGTGCACCAATTAAAATACCTTTCAGTTGCTTAACACTTAACTGTGCCTGGTGCGCTGCGTGAGCGTTAACTTCATTTTGTTTTTGACACTGCTCAAGCTTTTCTCGAGTTAGCTTTATTAAGTCAGCGTTTTCATCTGTTTGCTGATCATTACTGGCAATTAGTTTGCTGAGTTCTTTATCAAGGGTGCTTATACTGGTTAAAAAAGACATTTTTTGTTGGGCAATTTCTTTTAAACCTTCGCCTCTTCGAGATGCAATCGCAGTAAGCTCCTGAGTGAGTAACTCGCTCAGTTTTGTTAAGCAAGTAATTTGCTCATTTAGTTTAATCGTAATTAAACTATTGTGATCAGCCATAAACATTAAACTCGAAGTCTGCTAAATTTTTGGCAAGTTTCTCACTGTCTATTTGATACTTGCCTTCAGTAATCGCTTTTTTAAGCTCAGCAACTTTGTTACTGTCAAAATCAGAAGACTGCTGCGCTTTCTCTTGTAACGATTTTAATTGCTTAGCTTGCGGTGTTAAGCTCACCGAATCGCTTGCAGCTTTAGGTGAAGGCGTTTGTGCAGCCTGTGTATTTGCATTATCTCTTTTTAAATCAACTTTTTGCTGTTGAGTGTTTGTTAAAACACTCGGTTGTTGATTTGATTTATTTACTTGACCGACCATAATAAAAGCCCATTTATTACCCAACTGATGCCTTCATATCGGCATTTATTAAAGATACTTTAGCATAAATTTATATTAAATATTTACCTGAACTGACTCTACACCATCTACACGCGCATTTAAAACTTTACCTGTCTTTTTGTTTTCTACTCGTACTTGTTCACCCAAGGTGCCATCCTCTAATGCAACACCCGTGGTTTTTACTCTTAACCCTTTAATGTTGGCAAAAATGTTGACAGAGTCGCCTTTGCATACCATACAAATTTGATTAAGTAGTACTGGCATACCTTCACGAATATTACGTTTGCTGCGGCTACCAATAAGTAGTGCAGGGTCATCAAGATACTGAACACGTATAAAGTGCACAGGGCGCATATCAATACTTAAATGGGATGGAGTAATCACTTCACCTCGTGCTAAGTTAGTAGTTGCAACTACAACCGGTGCTGATTCAGTGATTCTAACGTGCACGTATTGTGCCCAGTTCTCATTATCGTTGCATTTTATCTGAATGGTGACCTGACGATTAAATGGGGGCTCACTTGGGGTTGCTAGCGCTAGTTCTGAGTTACAATGGCGATCAGGTATGCGGCTATCTAACGGTAATGCACTGAACTGTATTTTGTTATCATTTGTAGTCACTGCTTTTTGAGCAACATAAGATACAGCTATTTCTTGCAATAACTCTTTACTAAATACTTGTGCCTTTAGTGGCAAAGCGAAGCAGAGGCTAGCAAGAAAATAAAAAACACTGTATCTTCTGGTTTTTTTGAATAAACTCATAATGTTTCGACTATGCTTATGGTTGCAAACAGGGTATAAATATTTTGTGTCAGAATTTAGACGCCCCCGTTGTGTTATGACGCTTTATTAATTGAAAGCAATTATCGTTCCTTATATTTGTTTTCTTAGGAGATTTAAATGGCCGGCATTTTAGACTCAGTAAACCAACGTACACAGTTGGTTGGGCAAAACCGCTTGGAATTATTGTTATTTAAGCTTAATGGGCGTCAGCGCTTTGGTATTAATGTGTTCAAGGTAAGAGAAGTTCTTCAATGCCCTCCATTGACTAGCATGCCGAAATCTAACACTTATATCCGTGGCGTAGCACATATTCGTGGACAAACTATTTCGGTGATTGATTTATCTATGGCCGTAGGCGGGCGCCCAATAAAAAGCATCGAAGATGGCTTTATAATAATTGCTGAGTATAACCGTACAGTGCAAGGATTCTTAGTAGGTGGTGTTGAGCGTATAGTTAACATGAACTGGGAAAAAATAATGCCACCGCCGTCAGGAGCGGGTCGTTATTCTTATTTAACAGCCGTCACTGAAATTGAAAATGAGCTCGTTGAGATACTCGACGTAGAAAAAATCTTAAACGAAATCTGCCCAGTTAATACTACCGTGAGCGATGATGTTGCCTCGCAAGGTAATATACAAAAAGATTTAGGCGAGAGAATAGTATTTATTGCTGATGATTCGGCTGTTGCGCGAAATCAAGTAAAACGAGCATTGGAACCATTAGGTGTAACAATTGAGTTGGCTAAAAATGGTAAAGAAGCTTTAATAAGATTAAAAGAAATTGCAGAGCTCGATTGCGTAAATGATATTACAGAGCGAGTAGGGCTACTCATTTCTGATGTAGAAATGCCAGAAATGGATGGTTACACGCTGACTGCAGAAATCAAAGCTAATCCTAAACTTGCGCCACTACATGTGATTTTACACACATCATTGAGTGGTGTTTTCAATCAAGCGATGATTGAAAAAGTAGGAGCAGATGATTTTATTGCAAAATTTAACCCAGACGAGCTTGCAACAGCCGTTAATAAATGGGTTCATCGTGATTAATAAACATAGGTGTTATTGATTTGACTAATAAAGATTTGCAGCAAAACGAATACGATCAATTTCGCTTATTTTTAGAACAACAGTGCGGTATTGTTTTAGGTGAAAATAAGCAGTATTTGGTAAAGAGCCGTTTGGCACCATTAATGTCTCGATTTAATGTTGAATCGTTGTCTGAATTGGTAAGTAAAACTCTCGGTGTGCATGAGCGCCAGTTGCGCGCAGCCGTTGTTGATGCCATGACAACCAATGAGACATTGTGGTTTAGAGATCAGTATCCGTTTGAGTTACTTAAAACCAGATTATTCCCTGAGTTTAAAACGTTAAATAGGCCATTAAAAATATGGTCTGCGGCGAGCTCATCAGGACAAGAACCCTACTCAATAGCGATGTCGGTTGCTGAGTTTCAATCCAGCAGCCCTGGTGTTTTAAAAATGGGTGCACAAATAATTGGTACAGATATATCAAATACCATGCTTGATATGTGTAAACATGCTGAATATGATGCATTGGCATTGGCTCGCGGACTCTCTGCTGAACGTCGTAAAAAGTTTTTTAAAGACAGCGGCAATGGTATGGCAAAAGTGGTTGATTCATTGAAAAAGCAAGTGAGCTTTAGGCATTTAAATTTGCTCGATTCGTACGCTTTAATGGGTAAGTTCGATATTATATTTTGCCGTAATGTTTTAATTTACTTTTCACCTGAGGTGAAAGCCAAAATAATTGCACAATTCTCTCAAGCACTTAACCCTAAGGGGTATTTATTTTTAGGTGCGTCGGAGTCTATGTCTGGTTTAAGTACTGACTTTGATATGGTGCGTTGTAACCCTGGTATCATTTATCAAAAGAAATGACCTTCATTAATATATTATCCCTCCTCTAAACGACGCCTATTGCGTCGTTTTTTGTTTTTATCATCACTATTTTCACTGCTGGCTCATTTATTGCTTTATCGGTACTGAGTCAATTTTTTGGAGGTAGTTATGGCTATCAGTTTTGATAAAGCATTAGGCGTGCATCCGCATGCGATGTTGATCCGTTCGCAAAGAGCAGAAATGCTCGCTACTAATATCGCAAATGCTGATACGCCCGGCTATAAAGCAAAAGATATCGACTTTGCCTCAGCATTAAAAACGGCAAAGTCCAACCAACTAAGCGGCAATACCATGGTAAGAACCAATGAAAAACACATTGCCGGTGGTACCCGTAGTGTAGCTAGTAATGAACTATTTCGTACGCCAAATCAAACAGATACAGGTGATGGCAACTCTGTTGATATACAAGTGGAACGGAACTTGTATACACAGAATGCTATGGAGTATCAGGCCAGTGTCCAGTTTCTTAATGGTAAATTTAAAGGCCTGAAAAAAGCCCTCGGTAGTCAAGGAGCCTAATTATGAGTTTATATAATGTGTTTGATATTGCAGGTTCGGGTATGAGCGCGCAAAACGTGCGATTAAATACCACGGCAAGTAATATCTCTAATGCCAATACAATTAGCTCTTCACAAAATGAGACGTACCGAGC
The DNA here is from genome assembly GCF_030407565.1 of Pseudoalteromonas sp. APC 3694. Classification (NCBI taxonomy): domain Bacteria; kingdom Pseudomonadati; phylum Pseudomonadota; class Gammaproteobacteria; order Alteromonadales; family Pseudoalteromonadaceae; genus Pseudoalteromonas; species Pseudoalteromonas sp. APC 3694. The sequence continues at coordinate 93,087 of NZ_JASDDE010000001.1, read as the reverse complement.
GCGACAACCTGTATTTGCTGCGGAGCTAACAAAAGCGTCAGCGTCAGCAAGCAACCCACAGGGCTCTGCCGTTGGTGTAAAAGTGTTAGGAGTGGTTGAAAGTAATAAACCACTACAAATCGAATATAACCCAAATCACCCGAGTGCGGATGAAAATGGATATATTTACAAACCCAACGTGAATGTTGTTGAGGAGATGGCAAATATGATTTCTGCTTCTCGCTCTTATCAGACAAATGTTCAAGTTGCTGATGCAGCTAAGCAAATGTTAAGTAAAACACTGCTGTTAGGTCAGCGGTAACTGAGGGTAGCTCATGAGTAACGATATTAGTACTTCTTCATCCTACATGGACTCTTTACGTTGGCAAGATAAGCAAGTGCCAAAAAAAGATGAGAGTGATGCGTTAACCCAAGAAGATTTCTTTTCGTTGTTAACACAGCAGTTGTCATATCAAGATCCCAGCAAACCAGCTGATAACGATCAGATGATTGCACAAATGACAAACTTTACCATGGCTGAAGGGATCTCAAATTTAAACTCTAACTTTGAGTCTTTAGCTGCGTCGATGACATCAAATTCAGCATTGCAAGCATCAACACTGGTTGGCAAACAAGCTTTGTTGGAGTCGGATACACTGGAGCTTAATGAGTCGGGTGAATCAAGAGGTTCTGTTGTAGCTGAAAAGCCAGTCGATAGTTTAATGATTCGCATTGAAGATGCATCAGGGCAATTGGTTAAAACTATAGATTTAGGCACTCAGCCTGCAGGAGCTATCCGCTTTGCATGGGATGGTACCAATGAAGACGGTGAGCGTCTACCTCCTGGTGAATACAATGTAGCGGCCGAAGGTAGTACAAATGGGGAATTTTCAAGCCTCCCATTAGCTACATTCAAAAATATTGAGAGTGTTAATATTAATGGCTCAAGCGGCATTATTATTAATACCAAAGAAGGTGCGGTTAGGCTGACTGATGTCGCAGAAATCGCGTAATAGATTTTATGTATTTTTTAGCCAATAGGCTAAATATTTTTTAGGTTAGAGGTTAATTATGAGCTTCAATATTGCATTAACAGGCCTTGCTGCCGCACAAAAAGATTTAGATGTTACCGCCAATAATATTGCCAACGTAAATACCACGGGCTTTAAAGAGTCTCGCGCTGAATTTGCTGATGTATACGCATCATCAGTATTTAGCGCCGGTAAAACGAAAAATGGTGATGGTGTACAAACCACTATGGTTGCCCAGCAGTTTCACCAAGGCTCGTTGCAGTTTACTAATAACTCACTTGATTTAGCGATTACGGGTGAGGGTTATTTTGCCATGAGTCAAGATTTAGGCGCTCAAGATTTTACTTACACACGCTCCGGGGCATTTAAATTAAACAAAGACAATTTTGTTGTTGATGCAAAGGGTAATTTTTTACAAGGGTTCCCCGTTGACGAAGCAACTGGTGATACAACATCCGTAAGCTTAAGTACCTCTTCAGCACTACAAATACCAGACTCGTCCGGGTCTCCACGTGCTACCTCTAGTGTGTACAGTTCATTTAATTTAGACTCCCGTGCAGATGCGCCAACGCTTCCTTTTAATCCTACTGAAAGCGCAACATACAATTCATCAACATCAACAACTGTTTATGATTCTTTGGGTGAACCTCACGTGCTTCAGTTTTTCTTTGTGAAGAACGATCCATCAGTCCCTGGTGATGAAAACCAATGGGATGTACATGCTACGCTTGATGGCAAATCTTTTGGTAGTGATGGCGTTGAACAGGATGGAACAGCAGCTCTTCCGTTTGAGCCTATTAGTACGTTTAAATTTGATTCGAGCGGTTTACCCTCGACCACAACTGTAAATGGCACAACAACACCTAATGTAGGTAACACATTTAATCCGTTATCTATTGTAGCCGGTGGAGGAGGGACACCAGGGTTATCTGATATGTTAACAAATGGAGCTAGTTTTCCTGCTAACATAGATATAAATTGGCGAGATCAGGCTGGAACCGCCAATAAAGTACCAACACAATATGCAAGTCGCTTTGAAGTAAAAGCACTTGAACAAGATGGTGCGACAGTAGGACGTTTAGCGGGTATTGATATTGGCACCGACGGCAAAGTAGTGGCGTCTTATAGTAACGGCGATTCAACATTTTTGGGACAAGTTGCCATGGTACGCTTTTCAAACTCGCAAGGTCTACAGCAAGTAGGTGACACTTCATGGAAAAAAAGTTTGACCTCGGGGGAACCAATTGCGGGTGAGCCAGGTTCAGGCACACTAGGCAACATTAATTCGTCAGCTCTTGAGCAGTCTAACGTAAACTTAACCAATGAGCTGGTTGATTTGATTAGTGCGCAGCGTAACTTCCAAGCAAACTCTCGTGCGCTTGAGGTTAACTCAACTATTCAACAGAACATCCTTCAGATCAGATAATCATATTTTGATTTATTTAGGCTGCTACGTGCAGCCTTTTTTATTCCTCTCTTAAAATCTTATTCATGCTTTAATTTAATTTGGCACTTATATTGCATTTACCCATATATAGATTTCTTAATGAGTCGATGTTATGGATAAAATGGTCTACATAGCCGCATCTGGCGCTAAACAAAGCATGCAAGGGCTTGCTCTTAAAGCCAATAATTTGGCAAATGCGAATACCACTGGGTTTAAATCTGATTTTGCGCAAGCACGATCAATGCAGGCTTTCGGTGAAGGTTTGCCGACTCGTGTTTTTGCTATGCAGGAGCGCCCAGGATCAAACATGGCATCGGGCGGTGTTGTTGAAACAGGTCGCAGCCTTGATATTGCTATGAGTGATAACGCATGGCTGAGTGTTCAGGATGCCTCTGGTAATGAAGCCTATACAAAAGTGGGTTCGTTAAATATAACTGCTGAAGGTATGTTGACTACTAGCGACGGTCGTCAAGTTATTGGCGAAGGTGGGCCAGTCATATTACCTGTACCGATTGAAAAAATTGAATTTAGCAAAGATGGCACTATTCAAGTTCGCCCTCAAGGTGCACCGGCTAACTTTTTAGAAGAAGTTGATCGCCTAAAAGTAGTTGATGCAAACAACGCTACACTCGAAAAGGGTAACGATGGCTTATTTAGAGCTAAACCAGGCCAAATAGTTGAAACATCAGCCAATGTACAAGTATTAGGTGGCACATTAGAAAAATCGAATGTAAATCCTGTGCATGAAATGGTCGATATGATCAGTCACCAACGCCAATTTGAATTACAAGTAAAACTGATGAAAACAGCTGAAGAGATTGACGAACGTCAAGAACAGCTGATGCGCATCGTTTAACTATAACGTGAGGATATTATTATGAATCCAGCATTATGGATAAGTAAAACAGGGCTTGACGCTCAACAAACTGATATATCGGTTATATCAAATAACTTAGCGAATGCCAGTACAGTGGGTTACAAAAAAAGCCGCGCTATTTTTGAGGACTTACTCTACCAAAATATTAATCAACCAGGCGGTCGCTCATCGCAAGACACCGAAATGCCGTCAGGCTTAATGTTGGGCGCGGGTACTAAGGTGGTGGCTAACCAAAAAAACTTTTCGCAAGGTAATATGCTCACCACTGAAAATTCATTAGATTGGATGATTTCAGGTCCTGGCTTTTTTGAAGTATTGCAACCAGATGGCAATATTGCTTATTCGCGTAACGGCCAGTTTACTACCGACGGCGACGGGCGTGTTGTAACCTCGGGCGCTGGTTATGTTGTTCAGCCTGAAATGAATGTACCTGACGATGCACAGTCGATCACCGTATCTCAAGATGGTGAAGTGTCAGTTCGCGTTAAAGGTCAGGCCGAAAACGTGGTTATTGGTCAGATCACGATTAGTGATTTTATTAACCCGTCGGGCCTTGAGCCTATAGGGCAAAACCTTTATACCGAAACTGCAGTAAGTGGTGCACCTGTTCAAGGTAACCCGGGGGTTGAGGGCTTAGGTACAATTATTCAAGGTTCACTTGAAACATCAAATGTAAATGTGACCGAAGAGTTGGTGAATTTGATTGAAACGCAGCGCGTTTATGAGATGAACTCAAAGGTAATTTCAGCGGTTGATGAAATGATGAGCTACATCAATCAACAATTATAGTTTTGGGGGATTGTATGCGTAATATTATGTTATTTGCAGTAGGGACTTTACTGTTAAGCGGTTGTGTATCTACACAAAATAATGAAGTAGTGCAGGACGATCCCTACTATGCACCTATGTATCCTGAGCCTAATATGGAGCCAGTGGTAGCAACTGGCTCTTTATTCAGTACACAATTATCAAACGATTTATATTCAGACAAAAAAGCCTTACGCACCGGGGATATCATTACAGTTAAACTGCAAGAATCAACGCAATCATCAAAAGCAGCTAAAACTGAAACGGATAAACAAACAGATGCTAGCCTCGACCCTGTCATTGGTTTAGGCGGACTACCAGTTAATATTGGCGGCGATAGTATCCAATTTGGTATTGGCAGTGATTCATCGTTTAAAGGTGACTCTAGATCGAATCAGTCAAATAGCTTGTTTGGTGATATATCGGTCAATGTGATGCGAGTATTGCCCAATGGTAACTTAGTGATCCGTGGTGAAAAGTGGCTTACCTTAAACACCGGTGAAGAATTTATTCGTCTTGAAGGGCTTGTTCGCCCGCAAGATGTAACTGCAGATAATACCGTACAGTCAAATAGAATTGCTAATGCACGAATTCAATATTCAGGTAAGGGTCAAACTCAAGAGGCACAAAGCCCGGGTTGGTTAACGCGTTTCTTTAGTAGCTCATTGTTTCCCTTTTAGAGGACATTCAACATGAATGGTTTTAAAGTTCTTTGTTTAATGGTGTTACTTGGCTGGCAACTTCCTGCCATGGCCGAGCGCATTAAAGATGTGTCTACGGTTGAGGGCGTACGCTCAAACCAATTAGTAGGCTATGGCCTAGTTGTTGGCTTACCTGGTACGGGCGAGCCTGGTACGGGCGAGCAAAACCGATTTACCGAGCAAAGCTTTAAAGGCATGTTAAACAGCTTTGGCATTACGCTACCGGCAAGCTTAAAACTAAAAATTAAAAACGTGGCTGCGGTTGCAGTGCATGCTGAGCTACCGCCTTTTAGAAAGCCCGGGCAAACTATAGATATTACCGTATCATCTATTGGTAGTGCAGGTAGTTTACGTGGTGGTACTTTACTACAAACCTTTTTAAAAGGGGTCGACGGCAACGTATACGCTATTGGTCAAGGTAGTTTAATTGTAGGTGGTTTAGGCGCTGAAGGCCTTGATGGTAGTCGCGTTGTAATGAATACCCCAACAGTTGGGCGTATTCCTAACGGCGCAACAGTCGAACGTGCGATTAACAGTCCTTTTATGCAAGGTGATTACATTACCTTTAATTTGAACCGTCCTGACTTTACTACTGCAAAACGTTTAGAGCAAACGATTAATGAGTTGGTTGGCCCTGATAGTGCCCATGCACTTGATGCCGCATCAATTCGTGTGATTGCTCCGCGTGATGCATCACAGCGTGTTGCTTATTTATCAACGCTTGAAAATTTAGAGTTTAAACCAGCCGATACCTCGGCAAAAATTATCGTTAATTCACGCACAGGCACTATAGTAATAGGTAAAAATGTAAAGTTACAAGCAGCGGCAATTACCCATGGTGGCCTAACGGTTACAATTGCAGAACAGCAAAATGTATCTCAGCCTAATGCGTTAAGTGAAGGGGAAACTGTTGTTACTAACCAAAGTATCATCGACGTTGACCAAGATGACTCACGGGCATTTGTGTTTAACCCTGGCGTGAGCCTTGACGATTTAGTACGTGCTATTAATGAAGTTGGCGCTGCCCCTGGCGATTTAATGGCGATTCTTGAAGCACTTAAAGAAGCCGGCGCCATTAATGGCCAGCTTGTTGTAATTTAGTTTTATAAGACCCTATTTAGGGTCTTTAACAGTTAACCTAAAAAAGACGCGGCATAAAGCCCCTGCTACCACAACAATAAACATTGAATTTAACCTTTCACAATAAGTAGCAGCGAGTTTACCTCGCGTCTCTCACTTAGTTTAATCTTTGCCTAGAACCTAGAACCTAGAACCTAGAACCTAGAACCTAGAACCTAGAACCTAGAACCTTTCACTTCTCTTGGCTCAATTATTGCATTTAACTAGGTATTATTAATTATTGTGTCAAAAAGCTGATGGAAACAAATCATCTAGATAAGCAAAACTTTTTTGATTTAGGCAACTTAGACTCTTTGCGTCGAGATGCTTTAAACAGCGGTGATGCATCAACCGATGCATCTAAAGCGGCGTTAAAAAAAGCGGCGGCACAATTTGAAGCTATCTTCACCCAAATGCTACTGAAAAGTATGCGTAAAGCCAATGAGGCTTTTGAAGACAAAGAAAGCCCATTTAATGCAAGTGGCGTGAAGTTTTTTGAAGAAATGCACGACCAACAGATGGCTACAGAGCTTTCATCAAATGGCTCATTAGGGCTTGCAGATTTAATTGTGCAGCAACTATCGCCAGATGGAAAAAACTTTATGCCAGGCTCTGTTCTTCGTACAACGTCAGATTTCTTTAGTGACCAACGTGCGGGTAGCACCTTACCTCATCAAGAAAACCAAAAGGTCACTGAAAAAGTGCCGCTCGTTGATTCAACTGAAAAAAGCGAACAAAACATAGCGTCTGGCACATTTGAAAATGCTGAGGAATTTGTAAGTACAGTGTGGGAACACGCAAAAACAGCGGCTAAAAAAATTGGTTTAAATCCGGCGGTTATGGTCGCTCAAGCGGCATTAGAAACCGGCTGGGGTAAGCATATTATTAATAAGGGCGATGGCAATAGCTCCAATAACTTATTTAATATTAAAGCTGATAATCGTTGGAATGGTGAAAAGGCCAGTAAACTAACACTTGAATTTGAACATGGCACAGCCGTTAAAAAGCAGGCAAATTTTAGAGCGTATGACTCAATTAAAGAGAGCGTAAATGACTTTGTGGACTTTTTAACACAAAACCCTCGCTATCAAGATGCATTAAAAAATACAGCAAAGCCGCATAAATTTTTAGACTCTCTACAGCAAGCAGGTTATGCAACCGACCCTAACTATGCAGACAAAATAAAAAGAGTGCTTAACAGTAACGAGTTAAAGAATATCGCCACAAGCGTTATCCGCCAAGGAGTAGAGTAACATGTCGTTTAATTTATTAAATATTGCTAATTCAGGAATAAGAGCAAACTCTGAGTTATTGCAAACGACAAGTAAAAATATTGCCAACGTGAATACAGATGGTTATGTGCGTGAACGCACAGAGCATTCTACCATGATCGACAATCAGGTAGGGCGGGGAAATACATATCGACTACTGAATGAATTTGCTCAAAAACAACTAAACCGAGATACATCAAACAAAACATTTTTTGATCAATTTGTGGTTGAGTCAAACCGTGTTGACACCTTATTTTCTGAGGAGTCTAATAGCTTATCAACCAGTATTAACTCATTGTTTAATAATGTACAAGAGTCCCTTAATCAGCCCTCATCAACAGTTGCACGCTCTTTAGTTATGACCGACGCTGAAAACTTAATAAACCAAATGGATAGATTGTCAGGGATTGTATTGGATCAAAAAAATGTGGTTAATCAACAGCTCGATATTTTTACAGATGAAGCAAATGGATTGATTCAAAAAATTGGCACACTAAATCAAGACATAGCTGCTGTAAATGGCACCAATAATGCCGCCGACGCCAGTTCAACATTTAACGAGCGTGATAAAGCGATTCGTGACTTATCAAAGCTAATAGACATAGAAACACTTGATGGCCCCAACGGCGAAAAGCTCATATTTATGGGCACAGGCGAAGCGGTGGTAATGCAAAATGGTTCGTTTAATTTATTTTCAACAACCGGCGATCCAGATCCTAACTTTAAAGAGCTCAAGCTTGATGTAAACGGCGGCAAAGCCGTGCCGCTTGAAGTTGATGCCAGTAAATTAAAAGGCAAAATAGGTGGTTTACTTGCCTTCAGAGACGATATTTTAGTACCTGCGCAAAATCAAATAGGCCAAATGGGTTTAGCGTTAGCTGATGCATTTAATCAGCAAAATCACTTGGGAATGGATGCTAACGGTAAATTGGGTGGCGATTTATTCAATATACCTACGGCAAAAGGCTTTGCCTATCAAGCTAATACCGGTGGTGCAGGGGTTAGTGCAACAGTAGAGCCCGGCAAAGGCAGTAATTTACCTGCCAGTGATTTTATTGTGACTTATACCGCAAACCCAAACGAAGTGAGTATTCAGCCAGTAGATAATAAAGGTGAGCCATTAGGCGCTGCTACAACAGCAACATTTGTCGGCGGCGAAATTAACTCGGCAAATAACCCTGGTGTTGATTTATTTGGCTTGCAGTTAACTATGGCTGGTGTAGGAAATGAAGGCGATAAATTTCAAATTAAGCTCAATTCAGAAGCAGCAGCTAATATTACCCTCGCCACTGGGCGCGGTGAAGACCTAGCGTTAGCATCGCCAATACGCACCGCCGATGACATAAATAACACCGGTAGCGGCGCTATTTCTGCTGGCAGTGTGAGTAGTGTTACCGCTGGTGGCTTTACAACTACCACTCCTCCTGCACTCGCTAATGGAGATATAACCATTGTTAAAGCCGCGGGTACAAATGATTACTTAATTAGCGATGGAAACGGCGCCAATGTGCCAATTACTATTGCACCACCAGGTAAAAATGTTTTGGCAGGCCTTGGTGCTCCTTATGACGGTTATGGTTTTGACTTTGATATTGAAGGCTCGCCAGCCACAGGCGATAGCTTTACGTTAGAGTTTAACAAAGGCGGCTTTGACGATAACCGCAATGGCTTAAAATTAGCTGAGTTACAAAACGGTGACTTAGTGCGCCAAAATGTTGTTTCAAGCTCAGATGCCGATAACCATAAAACCTTTAACCAAGCGTATGCCGGATTAGTAACCGACATTGGTGTGGTAACCAGTCAAGCAAAAACCAATGGTGCTGCATTTGATGCTTTAGCACAGCAGTCAGAGGCATGGTACGAGTCATTATCTGGCGTAAACTTAGATGAAGAGGCGGCTAATTTGCTGCGTTTTCAGCAATCTTATGCTGCATCAGCTCAAGTATTGTCTGCAGCACGTTCTATTTTTGACACTTTACTGAGTGCGGCGAGGTAATTATGCGTTTATCAAATAACTTAATGTATCAAAATAGCATTAATAAAATACTACAAAATCAAAATGGCGTAGCAAACGCACAAGAGCGAGTAAATACCGGGCAAAAGTATTTATCTACCTCAGAAGCGCCTGCCGATATATCGCAAGCTATGCTGTATACCAATAAAATACAAAGTAATGAGCAATATACAAAAAACATTAACCAGCTCAATGGCCGACTCAAAACCGAAGAAAGCGTACTGCAAGGTATTAACGAAAGTATTCAAGCAGCTAAAGATATTGCCTTAAAAGCAGGTAATGGCGCATACAGTAAAGACGACTTAAAGTCGTTAGCGTCGGAGCTAACCGAAATACAAAAAACGTTAGCTAATTTAATGAACACCCGTTCAGAAGACGGTAAATACATATTTTCAGGCTACCAAGACAGCACGCAACCGTATCAGTTTGATGCCGCTAGCGGCAAGTACAATTACCAAGGCGATCAAGGCCAGCATAAAATTACTATTGCCGAAGGTGTGTCGATTAAATCTAGCGACAACGGCTACGACACCTTTGAAAAAACCAATGCACGCCTCGATGTAGCATCTAACACAGGCGATGCATCAAGTACGCTTACGGGTTCTGTTTATGTAGATAAACAAGGTGTTTTCGATCAGTTTCATAAAGAGCAATATAACCCTGATCCAGACCCTTTAGTGTCAGCCACAGCAAATACTTTTAATGTAGTGGTTACTGCTGGTGCTAACCCTGGCGATCCGGATCAGTATGAAATTTTACGTGATGGAGTAGCGCAAATACCACCAGTTAGCGGTAATGTAACCGACGAGCCAATAGAGTTTGCCGGAATGAAAATTCAGCTAACCGGCGCAGCACCTGGGCAGCTTGATTTTAGCCTAGAGCCACCTCATAAAGAAAACGTACTTAATACACTGCAGGGTTTAATTACAGGTTTAAATAATGGCACGCTTGCGGGGGATGATTTTCAGCAAGTACTTAACGATGGCGTAACGCAGCTGCAAAACGCCAGCGAACAAGTTGTGTTTACCCAAGCGAGTTTAGGTGGGCGGATGAATGTGCTAGAAAGAGTAACCGACTCTAACTCTGCGTTAGACATTCAAAATCAAAGTAATCGTTCAAGCCTGCTTGAAGTAGATATGGCTGCTGCAATTAGCGAACTCACTCAGCAAGAAACCGCACTACAAGCATCGCAAGCCACCTTTGGCCGCTTAGCCAAACTCTCGTTATTTGATTATATTTAAAGGTTAAGAGCAGGTTTTAGGTGTCAGGTATCAGGTATCAGGTTTTAGGCAAAAATTAACCAAGAACGGTGTGAAAGAGCAGGTTTTAGGTATCAGGTATCAGGTTTTAGACAAAAACAAGCCAAGCTAGGCGTTTTTGTTGATGGAGGCGCGGTTATATACCGCGCTTTTTGGTTATCGACTATCTGACACCTTTAGTTTTTGTCATTTACTGCTTTTTGTGCAAATGGATTTAAGTGAATTTATTCACAAAGAGGTTATGAGGGCGCTACGCTTTAGAGAAGAAAAACATATAAATTACCTGTTTAAGTTACTCCTCATTTACCCTCATTGTTTGCTCTTTGTGCACAGTAATATTTAAATGCTTTATTCACAAAAAGGCTAAGAGGGCGCTACGCTTTAGAGAAGAAAAACACATAAATTATGTGTTTAAGTTACTCCTCATTTACTCTCATTGTTTTCTCTTTGTACACAGTAATATTTAAATGCTTTATTCACAAAAAGGTTATGAGGGCGCTACGCTTTAGAGAAGAAAAAAGCACTCAATTATGTGTTTCCGAGTTTTTCAATTTAGTTCTCATTTATCCTCATTTTTTTCTCTTTGTGCACAATAATATTTAAATGCTTTACTCACAAAAAAGCTAAGAGGGCGCTACGCTGTAGAGAGCCAAATACACTAAAGTAAAAACATGTTATACCCCGGTAATCGCCCCCGAATATTCCCACTAACCAAGCGGCAAAAAAACGTCACTATTTATTAACTTTCCATTATAAAGCTCACTTTTACTCTAAAATCCAATTTAATTTTTATATTTTGCATTAAAAACAATGCGTTGAGTTTGTTAGGTGAGTTGGCACAAAACCTGCTTTATTAACTACATCTAATAGTGGTTCCTGCAAAAGCATTTTGAACCACACCCTGTTCAACACTCGGAGATGGTAAAATGGCATTAACAGTAAATACTAATGTGTCGTCAATAAACGCACAACGTAACTTAACAAAATCTGGCGAAGGCCTAGCAACGTCAATGGAGCGTTTGTCATCAGGTATGCGTATAAATAGCGCAAAAGATGATGCGGCAGGTTTGCAAATTTCAAACCGTTTAACCTCGCAAATAAATGGCTTAGCTGTAGCTCAACGTAACGCAAACGATGGTATTTCGATGGCGCAGACGGCTGAAGGTGCGCTTCAAGAGTCAACTAGTATTTTACAGCGTATGCGAGAGCTTGCATTACAATCAGCAAATGGTTCAAATTCATCTGATGATCGTGATTCATTACAAAAAGAAGTGTCAGCATTACAAGAAGAGTTAACTAGAATAGCTGATACTACATCATTCGGCGGTCAAAATTTACTTAATGGAAACTATGGAACTAAATCGTTTCAGGTAGGTGCTAATGCAAATGAAACGATTGATATGACTTTAGGTAGTTTCAGGGCTAAAGATTTAGGTGAGGAAAAAGCAAAAACATTGAGTTTTACAGCGTTTGACTCAACTAAAATAGGTGCTGTTGATGAAAAGTTAACTTTCGTTATTGATACTGTTAGTACCGAACTAAGTATTTCGGCTGGAGATTCAGCTGAGGATTTCGTAAATGCTGCTAATGCAACATTAAATGAACAGGGTGTACATGCTCGATTTGATAAAAATGGTGCAATAGAGTTTTATGCGGATAATACTGTAGGTGCAGTAGCAATAGGAAGTGATATTGCAAGCGATGCAGGTGTTGTACCAACGACATCTGCAGCTGGTACGATTGGCTTAATAAACACATTTACTGTATCTGAAAATATTAACACGATTGATATTAGTGCTGATGATGGCTTTGGAGCACAAAGCGCGATTGCTTCAATCGATACCGCCCTCAAGAAAATTGATGATCAGCGTGCTGATTTAGGTGCTATACAAAATCGTTTTGGTCATACAATTAGTAACCTTGCTAATATTCAAGAAAATGTATCTGCGTCACGTAGTCGTATTCAAGATACAGACTTTGCGACCGAAACTGCACAAATGACTAAAAACCAAATATTACAACAAGCGGGTACGTCAATACTTTCGCAAGCAAACCAAATACCACAAGCAGCCATTAGTTTATTAGGTGGCTAATTATTCAGCTTGTTAATAGCTGTTTATATAAACGTACTTCAATTTGAAGTGCGTTTTTTTTGTTTTTTGAGATAGTAAAAATTATTTAGAGCATAAATTTATGCGTTATAAAAATTAACAAATAACTATTTTTAATTTTAAAACAGTCAGTTAGCTTTTTCTGAGTAAATAAACTAATTTATTTTAAAAATACTCCTAAAGTTAATTTATCTCCTGCCGTTAACTTAATCAGTACGGAGCTGAGCATACATTTGTGACAGCTCTTGGTTAAATTAAAATAGCAACATTACGAAAGTAATCAGGAGTTTTATTATGATTTCAGTAAACACAAACGTATCTTCACTAAACGCTCAACGTAACCTGTCTCAATCAGGTTCTAATTTAGCAACATCAATGGAACGTTTATCATCAGGTATGCGTATCAATAGCGCAAAAGATGATGCGGCAGGCCTGCAAATATCTAACCGTTTAACATCGCAAATTAATGGTTTAGGTGTAGCGCAGCGTAACGCTAACGATGGTATTTCTATGGCGCAAACTGCTGAAGGTTCAATGCAAGAGTCAACAAACATTTTGCAACGTATGCGTGAACTAGCACTTCAATCAGCGAATGGTTCAAATTCAACAGAAGATCGTGAGTCACTGCAAAAAGAAGTTGTTGCCCTGCAAGACGAGCTAACTCGTATTTCTGATACCACTTCATTTGGTGGTCAGCAGTTATTAAATGGAGATTTTGGTTCAAGAAACTTCCAAATTGGCTCAAATGCCAATGAAACTATCTCTATTAGCTTAAGTAGCACAGCAGCAGATAAAATTGGTTCATTAGAAGCAACTACTAACATCACTGCTACAGCTGGAAGCGTTTCATTTGCAGTAGGTGGTGAAACTTACGATGTAGATGCTTCAGGTGCATCAGACGCAGCCGGTAAAGCGGCAGCGATTAATGCAACAACAGGTGACCATGGTGTAACAGCAGCAGTTGCTGATGTTACAACTGCAACTCTTTCAGCTATGAACTTTGATGGCGGCACAATCGATTTTACATTGGATGGGTCTAATAATGTAACTGGTACTGATGCTGATTCACTTGCAGCTTCAATAAATGATATAGATGGTTACACAGCAGTTAATGATTCAGGTACAATCACAATCACAAATGCTGCAGGGGCTCCTATTGCACTGACTGCTTTTTCAGGTGCAGGTACAGGTACTGCTGCTGCAGCAAAATTTACTGATAGCGCTTCGACTCCAAATGAGACCGACCTGAATGAAACAGGAACTCCAGTAACTGCAGCGACAGCTTCAGCTACAACGGAAGTTGTTACTTTATCTTCAAAAGCTGATTTTACTGTAACTGATGGCGCTGCAGGTCCTGTTACTGTTGCAGCCACAGGCGATACTGTTGAAGATATTGATTTAACAACAGAGCTAGGTTCACAAAGTGCAATTGATGTAATTGATGATGCGCTTGCGCAAATAGATAGTCAACGTGCCGATTTAGGTGCGGTACAAAACCGTTTTGGTCACACTATTAGTAACCTTGCAAACATTCAAGAAAATGTATCTGCGTCACGTAGCCGTATTCAAGATACTGACTTTGCAACCGAAACAGCTAACATGACGAAGAACCAAATCTTGCAACAAGCAGGTACGTCAATCTTATCGCAAGCGAACCAGTTACCACAAGCAGCACTTAGCTTATTAGGTTAATAAGTTAAAGCAATAGCTTAATGGTTAGTTAGCTAGCTAGTACATAAAGTCAGTATTAGTTTTACAAAAAAGGAGGTGGCTTTAGCTACCTCCTTTTGTGGTTTAAGGGTTTTAATTGAGCTATTGTTTAATTAACTAATAAATAGGAATCTGTTATGAATACCATTAATTCCAATGCAGAAGTTACATTACCAACTCCGCTTGCGAGTGAAGATAAAGTAGTTGGTCAAGCGGCTAGTTCGCTAACCGAACGCGCTGTTGACGATGTAAAGCAAGCTGATACACAAAATCAGCAACGATTACAGCAAAATCAATACGAAAAAAATAACCAAGAAGTAACTGCTCAGCCGTTAGAGCGTGAACAACTAGAAAAAATGGCGCAGCAATTGCAGGAGTTTATGGGTGAAATGAACCGTAGCTTACAGTTTCAGGTAGACGAGGACTCTGGCCGCGATGTAATTAAAGTGCTAGATAAAGACACTGGCGATATTATTAAACAATATCCATCGGAAGAGGTGTTAAATTTAGTGTCTAAGTTATCTGAAACTGCGGGCTTATTGATAGATCACACTGTATAGCGCCTAAATGGTGGCTTAATTTTTCATTTAAATAGTTATTAAAGAGGGTAATATGGCTATTTCGTTTACAGGGTTAGGCTCAGGCTTACAAGTATCAGAAATTGTAGGTGCATTGGTAAATGCCGAAAAAGCCCCTTTTGAATCGCGTTTAAATAGAAAAGAGGGTAATTTAACCACAGATATTTCTGCCGCTGGGGCACTTAAGGCGGCACTTGTAAAAGTGCAAGAATCTATGACCGCGCTTGGCAAGGTCGATAACTACCAAAAGCGCACAGCATCGGGTAATGATGATTTTATATCTCTTAGCTCAAACAAAGACGCCGAGCCAGGCAGTTATAATGTAAAAGTTGATGCACTGGCACAAGCCCATAAGTTATCGTCTCCTGCATTTGCTGCCGATGAGGCGATTGGTGGTGGTGTGATTACTATTGGCTCTGGAGATAACAGTTTTTCGACTGTGCTGTCGCCTACTAATACACTGGAAGATTTAAGAGACCAAATAAATAACGGCCCATACACTGGCTCTGACTCTAATGACTCTGTGGTAGCAACGATAGTAACCAGTGATGCAGGTCAACATTTGGTTTTAACCAGTAAACAAACCGGTGAAGAAAACGCCATTACCATTACCGTACAAGATAGCGATGGTAACAATACCGATGTAGGCGGGCTCTCTCGCTTAGCCTATGACGTGTCTGATGCGGACCCTGCAAACCATACGACTAATTTAACTGAGGTAAATGCGGCGCAAAATGCTCAAATAACCATTGATGGTACTTTAATTGCTTCAAGTAGTACGAACGAGTTTAAAAGTGTTATTGATGGCGTAGATATTACGGCTAAAAAAACCCAAGGTATTGATGATGACGTAAGTACATTAACAGTAAAAGAAAACAATAATAATATTAAAGCTGGACTTGATGGGTTTGTTAAAAGTTACAATGAGCTGTTAGAGCTGAGTAAAAACTTAGGTAAATCTGGCGAAGATGGCGCAGGCGTAATGGCGGGTGATTCTCTGCTGCGCGGTGTTATGTCAAAGTTAAGGCAAGAAATTACCAACAGTGTTGATTTGGGCGATGGTAACTCTTTGTCGTTGTCGCAGTTAGGTGTAGAAGCCGACCGCTATGGTAAATTAAGCTTAGATAGCGAACGCTTAGATGAGCAAGTAAAAAATGATGTTGATTTAGTGCAACAGTTTTTTATTGGTGAAAATAAAGACGAAGGCGGCTTTGCCCAATCGTTTGATGAGTTAATGAACTTTTATACTAAGTCAGATGGTTTAATTCAAAACAGAATAGAAAGTAAAGAAGGGCAGCTGCGCGATATTGATGACGAGCGCGTGTCGTTTGCGCGTAAAATGGAGTCACTAGAGTCGCGCTTGTATGCGCAGTACAATAGTATGGATTTATTGGTGGCAGGCTTAAACTCTACCAGTAGCTATATTCAAGCGCAGTTAGACAATATGCCAGGTGTGGTAAGGCAGTCTAAATAATATGTATTATTGATTTAAAAAGGCCGCTAAGTATTTAACTTAGCGGCCTTTTTATTGTGTGCCACTTAGTGTGCTTGGTGATGGTATGCTAAGGGTTGGTTTTTACTGTTAAGTCGACTTATAAGCGTTTATGGCTTTATCCGACTTTTTATGTTTGAGTATCGCATTAAACGACTCTACTTTTTGGTTTTCTGCGGTTGCTAAAATCATATTAATTTGCGTTTGCAGTACACTTAACTCATCAACACTTGGCGGTGAGGTACTTTCGCACCAATTTACTAAGTGTTTATTTAATAACTCAAGCGAATTAGCAGCACCATCGGCCCTGTTGCTATTAACTTGAGCTTGAAGCTCGCAGAGTAATTGTTTAATTTGCTCTGCGGCTTGTGTTGACTTTTTTGGCATAGTTATTAAATAGCCGGCATACGTTGGTCGGCAGGAATACCCTCCCAACCTTCTTTAATTTCTTTAACAATGCTTGATACTTCAGTAATCGCTTCAATATCGTTGTTTATGTTCGCTTGCGTTAAACGACGCTGACAATAATCATAAAGAGCCAATAAATTATCCGAAATACTCGGGTCTTGTTCTACTTTTAAATTAAGCGCATCTTGCAGTGCACCTAATAGTAAAATACAGGCAGAGATGTTTTCGCCTTTTTTTGCTATTTCTTTGCGTTCAATAAAACCTTTAGTCGCGGCCAAGCGACCAATTATGTTACTAAAAATTAGATTTATTTGTTCATACGGTGCCATTTCGGCGATGCTGCTGGTACGAACTTGAGAATATTTTTTTAACGAAGCATGAGCCATGGGGAAGTCCTAAATTTAGCTAAATAAAAAAGTGACTAAATGAAAGCAATTATAATGCCAAACATTTTTTGTATAACTTGTTATCGGCATTTATGGTCACAACTTAAGTAAACAATTTAAATTAATTATAAATATAATAACAATACAGGATGAACTTGCTTAATAAAGAGGGTGGCAGCATTTTGTTAACTAATTATTTTCATTCTAGTACTAATTACCTAGCTTTTAGGGGTGGTTTTTATTTGATGTGTCTGTTTTTTGGCGTTAATGTCAAAAAATCGCCGCTATTACTTGCATCAAAATCCAACTGGCTTACAATTTGATTAATAAAACAAATTAGTGAAATAAATGGCTCGCTAAAGATGATCTTAATTTTAGATAATAATAACAATCGCTCTATTGGATTATATGCATCCCTTACTTTTATTGGTGAAGCGGTACAATTGCAAACTGAAGCTGACTTTGAACAGGCATGTAGCCACTATCAAAACAAAGAATGTATTGTGGTGTTAGGTGCTTTGCAGTCTTTAGATCATGAAAGTTTAATTAAACGATACCCAACATTTCCTTTTTTACTGATAGGTGAAACGCTTAAACCTTTGTTGAGTTTGGCTAATGTTGTTGGACTAATTTGTGAGCCATTTACTCATGAAGTTACTACCCAGTTACTACATGATTGTCAGCAATATCAGCGTATGCTCCCTCATGAGCATCAGCACAATAAAGAAAAAAGTACCTTTGATGGCCTTGTAGGTGAAACCAAAGCCGTGAAGGATTTACGCTTTTTAATTACTCAAGTTGCTAAAACCGATGCTAACGTACTTATTTTAGGTGAGTCGGGCACAGGTAAAGAAGTAGTCGCCCGTAACGTACATTTGCTTTCTAAACGTAATAAAGGCCCATTTGTACCAGTAAACTGTGGGGCAATTCCTGCAGAGCTACTAGAAAGTGAACTATTTGGTCATGAAAAAGGCGCGTTTACTGGGGCTATTTCAGCACGAAAAGGCCGTTTTGAGTTAGCGCAAGGTGGCACGCTATTTTTAGATGAAATAGGGGATATGCCACTGCAAATGCAGGTTAAGTTACTGCGAGTGCTCCAAGAGCGTAGCTATGAGCGCGTTGGTGGTACCAAAGCGATCCAAGCTGATGTGCGTGTGATTGCTGCAACCCACCGTGACCTTGAAAGCATGATAGAAAAAGGCTCATTTAGAGAAGATTTATACTATCGCTTAAATGTTTTTCCTATTGAGAGTCCATCTCTTGCTCAACGCGCAGAAGACATACCATTACTACTTAAAGAGCTTATGCGCCGCGTAAATGAGCAAAGCGGTACTACGGCTAAGTTTACAGAGCGTGCTATTGATAGTTTAAAAGAACATGCTTGGCCGGGTAATATTCGTGAGCTGGCGAACCTTGTTGAACGCATGGTTATTATGTTTCCAGATAAGGTGGTGGATGTTCCTGACTTACCTAATAAATACCGCTACATTGAAGTTGAAGCCTATGAGCCACAGTACCCAGAAGAGCTGATGGAGCGTGATGCTTTTAATGATATTTTTAGTGGCGGATTTAGCGAAGATGAAATAGATCTAGAAGATGATTTTGTTCAAGCCGCACCTGGTTTATTGCCCGATGAAGGTATTGAGCTTAAAGAGTACTTAGCTGAGCTTGAAATTAACTTAATCACACAGGCATTAGAGCGCTTTGATTACGTTGTCGCCCGTGCTGCTGAAGTACTTGGTGTAAGACGAACCACTCTGGTCGAAAAAATGAAAAAATATAACCTGTCGAGAGATTGAGAGCTAAGTGCATGTGCTAGGTACTAGGCGCTAGGTGTTAGGTGTTAGGTTAGAAAAAATAAACACCGCGTTTAATGCAAACTCAGCGCTATACTTGTCAGCGGGTTAACCTCGCGTCTCGTAACCCGAAACCCGCTCCTAGCCGAGTTTTTTAACTTCTTCTTTTCTAAAACAATTATTACTATGATCGTTAACCATACCGCACGCCTGCATGTAGGCATACACTGTGGTTGGGCCTAAAAACTTAAAACCGCGCTTTTTTAAATCTTTTGCAAATAACGTTGATGCTTCAGTAACTGCAGGGTAATCCGCAAGCGTCTCTAAATCGTTTACCTGAGGTTTATTGCCAACAAACCGCCACTGGTAATCACTAAAGCTGCCAAACTCTTTTTGAATAGCTATGAAGCACTTTGCATTATTAATTGCTGCGGCTATTTTTAAGCGGTTGCGAACAATTCCCTGATTTTGCATTAATGTTTCTAGGTCCTGCTCAGTAAAGGCCGCTACTTTATTTACATCAAAGTTTGCAAAGGCGTTTTTATAATTAGCGCGCTTTTTTAATATGGTGTACCAACTTAACCCTGCTTGTGCCGATTCTAAGGTTAAACACTCAAAAAGTAGGTGATCGTCATACACAGGTACGCCCCATTCATGGTCATGGTAATCCACGTAGTCTGGTTTTGAAGTATCTAACCATGGACAGCGATACTGAGCTTCTTCTTTCATACTTATTCCTTAGCGCGTCATTTTTACGACACGTATTTTAATCGTTTAAGTTGTTGATATTATAAGAAAATAATTTTGGTACATATTGTGCATTAGCCAGTGTATCTACATTATTTTAGAGAGTTGATTATGGCCCTTGCAAGTGTGCTAAAACCTCAGTTTATTTCTGCTAATCAGTATAACCCATGTTTACTGCAAGAGGAGTATGTTGGTGAGTTGAGTGATTTGCGTCAACAAGCAAGTTGGCTCTCTCATCTGGTTGATACCATGCCTGCGGGCGTGATTGTACTCGATGGTAAAGGAATGATCGCTAAGGCAAACCAAATAGCTATCGATATGCTCGGCGAGCCATTAGAAGGTGAGAAGTGGTTTAGCGTTATTCAGCGCTCATTTCGTCCTCATCAAGATGATGGTCATGAAGTGTCGTTAAAAGATGGACGCTTAATAAAGCTCGATATTACTGCACTTGCGCCAGAGCCTGGGCAACTTATACTAATGACCGATTTAACCGAAACCCGACGCTTACAAAAGCGAGTCGCGCATATGCAGCGTTTAAGTGCCTTAGGTAAAATGGTTGCGTCTTTAGCTCATCAAGTACGCACACCGTTATCAGCGGCTATGTTGTATGCCGCAAATTTAGGCTCAAAACGCTTACCCGAAGCGTCTCGCGGCAGTTTTCATACTAAATTAATGTCACGTTTAAAAGATTTAGAAACCCAAGTAAACGACATGCTGTTATTTGCTAAAAGTGGTGATCAGCAAGTTGTTGAGCAAGTGTCGATGCAACAGCTACTAAGTGAAGTTAAAACCGGTGTCGATGCTATGGTAGCGCTCAATGATAGCGAATTAAATGTGAGCTTACCTGAACCCGATATTGAAATTATGGGTAACAAAACAGCATTGGCTAGCGCAATTCAAAACCTAATTCATAATAGTATTCAAGTCATTGGCAGTGGCGCACAAGTACATCTTAGTGCTTTGCGTGATATGCAAGACCCTGATTATGTCCGCATTAGTGTTAGTGATAATGGCCCTGGGCTTGATTTAGCACAAAGTGAAAAAATATTTGAACCTTTTTATACCACTAAAAGCCAAGGTACTGGTTTAGGACTTGCCGTTGTAAGTTCAGTGGCCAGTGCACATCAGGGACGTGTTGAAGCAAACAACAACCCACAAGGGGGAGCAATTTTTAGTATGTTGCTACCTATTAGTGTCACATCTAAATTAGGGGAGTCACAATGAGTAACACTATTTTAGTTGTAGAAGATGACGCCGGACTTCGTGAAGCATTAATTGATACGCTTGAAATGTCAGGTATAGCCTGTATGGCGGCCAATAGTGCAGAGCAAGCCATGGTGCTACTAAAAAAAGAAGTATTTTCATTGGTGGTCAGTGATGTACAAATGGGCGCAATGAGCGGCTTGGATTTATTACGTAGTATTAAATTAAATTACCCTGATTTACCCGTACTAATGATGACGGCCTACGCCACTATTGATGATGCTGTAGAGGCAATGCGTTTAGGCGCGATTGATTATATGGCTAAGCCATTTGCACCAGAAGTGCTATTGAATATGGTGAGTCGTTACTTACCAGAAAAAGAAAAAGAAACAGACGGGCCCATTGTCGCCGATCCTAGTAGTATTCAATTACTCGAACTTGCCGGTAAAGTTGCTCGATCAGATGCCAGTGTGATGGTGCTTGGCCCAAGTGGCTCTGGTAAAGAAGTACTGGCGCGTTATATTCATGACAAATCAAAACGCTGTAACGAACCGTTTGTAGCGATTAACTGTGCGGCTATTCCTGAAAATATGCTCGAAGCCACTTTATTTGGTTATGAGAAAGGCGCGTTTACCGGTGCTATTCAAGCTTGCCCTGGTAAGTTTGAACAAGCACAGGGCGGTACTATTTTACTTGATGAAATCACCGAAATGGATTTAGGCCTGCAAGCCAAGCTGTTACGTGTACTACAAGAGCGTGAAGTTGAGCGTTTAGGTGGTCGTAAAACCATTGCACTGGATGTACGTGTGCTTGCCACAAGTAACCGAGAGTTAAAAGAAGCGGTTGCTGAAAACCAGTTCCGCGAAGATTTATACTATCGACTCAATGTTTTCCCACTGCTGTGGCGACCACTGTGTGAGCGCCCAGGGGACATTATAGTGTTGGCTAAACATTTGATTGAACGTCACTTAAGTAAAAGCAAAGAGCCAATGGCGTATTTAGATAGCAGTGCAGAGCAAAAACTGCTTAGCCATAGCTGGCCCGGTAACGTACGCGAACTAGATAACGTTATTCAGCGAGCATTAATTTTACGCAGTGGGAATAGTATTGATGAGCATGCTATTTTTATCGAAAATCTAGCCCCAACGCATTTTGTGGCAGAAACTAAAGCTGACATTGAGCCTGTAAAAAGTAGTCTCAGTAACGCTTATTATGATGAAAAAGCAGCGCCTGTAGATGAGCAAAAAAATGATTTGTTAGCCGTCGATACTGGTAGTTACAAAGATGAGCTTAAAGATAAAGAACATCGTATTATTTTAGAAACCTTGGCACGCTGTCAAGGAAAGCGTAAAGAGGTCGCCGAAACCTTAGGTATTAGCCCGCGTACTTTACGCTACAAATTAGCACAAATGCGTGATTTAGGTATTTCCCTCCCAGCATAACCCCCATAAGCCCTAAGTTCAATCACTTGAATTTAGGGCTGTCAAAACTCTGACTGCTTAATTATTTTACTTAAAGCGTTGTTTTAATTGATTTTAATTTTTGGCATGTTTTGTGCATTATTCTCTTTAAGAGTTTACTGCATTATCAGAGACAATTATGAAAATTCAAAACAGTGCTTTATTTCAAGAAATGCAATCAATGGCTGCAGAGGCCACACGTAGTAATCAAGTTAATAACTTGCCAACGCAAGTGCAATCAACCTCTACAGCACAGTTTGGTGACATGTTGAGTAATGCCCTTAATACAGTGCATGAACTTCAGCAAGACGCAGGGCAAAAAGTAAAAGCGGTAGAGAATGGCGACAGAAGCGTGTCACTTGCCGAGGCTATGATTGCTTCGCAAAAGTCTTCTGTGGCATTTGAAGCTACGGTACAGGTTCGTAATAAGCTTGTTGAGTCTTATAAAGAAATTATGAACATGCCTGTTTAATTAGGTAGTGGAGAATTATTGTGGCGCAATCTAATCAATCTACAGATCTGGCACTTGCTGATGGCATGATGGAGCAAAGTGAAAACGAAGATCAACAAGAGCAAAAATCAGGCTATTTCAGTGCCCTTGGCGGTGTTGATGTTTTACGTCAAATTACCCTGATTGTTGCATTAGCTATTTGTTTAGCCATTGCTATTTTCGTTATTATTTGGGCTCGTCAGCCAGATATGCGCCCTTTAGGTAAAATGCAAACTGAAGAGTTAATAGAAACACTCGACTTTTTAGATGCACAAAAAATTGACTACCAACTTGATGGCAATGTGGTCTCGGTGGATGAAACTGAATATCAAAATATCAAGTTATTGATGACCCGTGAAGGTTTAGATCAAGGGCCTACATCAGGTAGCGACATTATTATGCAAGACATGGGGTTTGGGGTAAGCCAACGTTTAGAACGTGAGCGCCTTAAACATGGCCGTGAGCAACAACTTGCCCGTACTATAGAAGAGCTAAATAATGTTACTCGCGCCAAAGTATTGTTAGCTATTCCCAAAGAAAATGTATTTGCCCGTAGAGAGAAAAAACCCTCTGCGACTGTTGTACTTACTCTTAAACGCGGTCGCTCTCTAGATGGCGAAGAAGTTGACTCGGTTGTTGATATGATAGCTTCAGCGGTACAAGGGCTTGAGCCTTCGCGCGTTACTGTGACCGATCAAAATGGTCGTTTATTAAATTCAGGCTCGCAAACCTCTTTAGCTGCACGCTCGCGTAAAGAATACGATATAGAACGTAAACGTGAGCAAGAATACCTAGAAAAAATCGACAGTATTTTGATCCCCGTGGTTGGATTAGGTAATTACACCGCACAAGTAGATTTAAGTATGGACTTTAGTGCGGTAGAAGAAACACAAAAACGTTACAACCCAGATTTACCTGCGGTAAGAAGTGAAACGACCTTTGAAGAAAATAATATTGGTGGCCTAGCGGTTGGTATTCCAGGCGCGCTGACTAATCAGCCACCAGTTAACTCAACTATTCCTGAAGATGCGATGGCGGGCGGTGCAGGCACTGCAACCTCACCGAGTAGAACTCACAAAGAAGCCACTCGTAACTATGAACTCGATACCACTATTTCACATAAGCGTCAGCAAACTGGAGTGATCCGCAGAATAAGCGTCTCTGTTGCGGTTGATTACCTGCCTACGGTGGGTGAAAATGGTGAAACAACTATGACGCCACGCTCGGTTGAAGCCCTGTCAAATATTCGTCGCTTGTTACAAGGTGGCGTAGGCTTTGATATGCAACGGGGTGATGCTCTTGAAGTAGTAACCGTACCATTTGTTCGTGAAGACTCAGCGCTTGATTTTGAATTGCCTTTATGGGAACAAGACTGGTTTATGAAAATGTTGCGCTTAGTGTTAGGTGCGCTGGTTATTATTGTACTGATATTAGCTGTTGTTAAACCTATGCTTAAACGCTTAATTTACCCAGATAATACACTTGAAGAATACGATGAAGACTCTCTTAGTTCAGGTGTTGACCTTGGTGACAGCACATTAGATATGCTAAATAATGACTTTGATTCTGCTTCTGTTGGCTTCTCTAGCGATGGTACACTACGCTTACCAGACCTACATGGCGACGAAGACTTGCTCAAAGCGGTTCGTGCGCTTGTAGCCAATGAACCAGAACTATCATCACAAGTAGTGAAAGCGTGGTTAACAGAAGATGACTGATCAAGAACAAAAACAACTACCAGCGGCGTTTGATGTTGATAAGCTCGATGGTGTAGATAAAGCGGCGATATTATTGCTGAGCTTATCTGAAGAAGATGCAGCGCAAATCCTAAAGCACTTAGAGCCAAAACAAGTGCAAAAGGTCGGTATGGCCATGGCGGCAATCGATGATTTGTCACAAGCTAAAATTAGCGCGGTTCATAATTTATTTATTGAACAAATTCAAAGCTTTAGTACGATAGGTTTTCAGTCTGAAGACTTCATCAAAAAAGCACTTACAGCCGCATTAGGTGAAGATAAAGCCGCCAGCTTGATAGACCAAATAGTGATGGGTTCAGGCGCTAAAGGCCTTGATTCATTAAAATGGATGGACTCTAAACAGGTGGCTAACATTATTCGTAATGAGCATCCACAAATTCAAACAATTGTTCTCTCTTACCTAGAGCCTGAACAATCAGCTGAAATTTTAGCGCAATTTACTGAAAAAGTGCGCCTAGATTTAACCATGCGTATTGCCAATTTAGAAGAAGTACAACCAGCAGCTTTACAAGAATTAAACGAAATTATGGAAAAACAATTTGCTGGTCAAGCAGGCGCACAAGCTGCGAAGATGGGGGGCTTAAAAGCGGCTGCAGATATTATGAACTACCTCGATACCAATGTTGAAGGGCAGTTAATGGATTCTATCCGTGAGCATGACGAAGAAATGTCGCAACAAATTCAAGACTTAATGTTTGTCTTCGAAAACTTAATGGATGTAGACAACAGAGGCATTCAAGCAATCCTGCGTGAAGTGCCGCAAGATGTATTAATGAAAGCCATTAAAGGGACCGACGATGCCCTTAAAGAGAAAATTTTGGGTAACATGTCAAAACGTGCCGCTGAAATGCTCGCTGATGATTTAGAAGCTATGGCTCCTGTGCGCATTAGTGAAGTAGAAGCGGCGCAAAAAGAAATTTTATCAACAGCACGTCGCCTTTCTGATTCAGGTGAAATTATGCTTGGTGGTGGCGGTGGTGAGGAGTTCTTATAATCTATGAGTCACTCTAAAGGTCGCCCATTACATGCAGATGAAGCTGATGAGTTATTAAAAAATTGGCCAATTCCTGATGTTGCTCCCGATGAGCGAAGTTTTGGCAATCGCTCTACGGCTTATGGCACACCCTTAGCCGAGCTATACCGTAAAAAAATAGCAAAAGAACAAGTAGAAGAACCGGAAGAACCAGAGCTGCCTTCATTAACTATGGTAGAGCTGGAGCGTATTCGCCAAGATGCCTACGAAGAAGGCCTTAAACAAGGGCACGAACAAGGCTATATAGATGGCTTTGACAAAGGCGTAACCGAGGGTAAAGAGGCGGGTTACAAAGAAGGTGTAGAGCTGGGTAAAACACAAGGTCAAGAAGACGTTAAACCATTAATTGATGAGCAGTTGACCAGCCTGCGTGGCTTACTAGATAGTTTAAGCGACCCGCTTAAAAAAGTGGACGAGCAAGCAGAAAGACAGCTGGTACAGCTAGCCACTATGCTCAGTGAAGCGATTATTTATCAAGAAGTAAAAACATCACCTGATATTATTTTACATACTTTGAAAAAAAGTATTGATGCACTCAATGCAGAACAACAGAAAGTTAAAATTCATCTTCATCCAGATGACTTAACGCTAATAAAAACCAGTTATGGTGAGCAAGCTATTGAAGATAATCATTGGCAACTAATTGCAGAACCCACTCTAGAGCGGGGCGGTTGTGAAGTTAAAACAACGTTATCATCTTTAGATATGACCTTGAAAACCCGTATCAAAGAAACATTGGATAGCTTTTTGCATAACAGTGGTATCTAACTTTTTATTGGCGTGTCATGTCTGTGAGCGATACTTCATTAAGCGAACGCTTATCTCAATACCAACGGCATATTAAAATTCCAACGCCTGCGGTTGCGGGCGTTTTAACCCGTGTGGTTGGTTTAACACTGGAAGCCAAAGGTTTGCGCGCTCCGGTAGGCAGCCAATGTAAAATTGAAACAATGAACGGCTTTGTTGACGCTGAAATTGTTGGTTTTAACGATCAAACTTTGTATTTAATGCCTAACGACCACATTTCAGGCGTACTGCCTGGTGCGCGAGTTATCCCCCAAGTTAATGACACAGGTTTGCCTGTTGGCATGAGCTTACTTGGTCGAGTGGTAGACGGCTTAGGCAGACCTTTAGATGGCTTAGGTAAAATTAATGCAGAACATACACTCAAATTTGCTCAAAATGCAATAAACCCACTGGCACGGCGCCCCATTAGTAAACCTATGGATGTGGGGGTGCGGGCTATTAACTCAGTAATTACGGTAGGCCAAGGTCAGCGTATGGGTTTATTTGCAGGCTCTGGTGTGGGTAAATCAGTATTATTAGGCATGATGACCCGAGGCAGTGAAGCCGATGTGATTGTGGTGGGTTTAGTCGGTGAGCGTGGTCGAGAAGTAAAAGAATTTATTGAAGAAATACTGGGTGTTGAAGGGCGTAAACGTTCAGTTGTTGTTGCAGCCCCCGCTGATGCCTCACCATTAATGCGATTAAAAGGCTGCGAAAGTGCGGTAACCATTGCAGAGTATTTTCGAGATCAAGGTTTAAACGTGTTGTTATTACTCGACTCGGTGACGCGTTATGCTATGGCACAGCGTGAAATCGCGCTGGCTGTGGGTGAGCCCCCTGCAACAAAAGGCTACCCACCTTCAGTATTTGCTAAATTACCTGCGCTGGTGGAAAGAGCGGGTAACGGCGGGGAAGGGCAAGGTTCTATTACTGCCTTTTTTACCGTACTGAGTGAAGGCGATGACATGCAAGACCCGATTGCTGATGCTGCACGTGCCATACTTGACGGGCATATTGTTTTATCGCGTGATTTAGCCGACAGCGGCCATTATCCTGCCATTGACATAGAAAAATCGATTTCTCGAGTTATGCCTCAAGTGGTGTCTGAATCGCACATGCAACAAGCTCGGGTGCTTAAGCAAGTGTATTCAATGTATCAACAGAACAAAGACATGATCACCTTGGGCGCTTATCAAAAAGGCAGTGATCAAATGCTCGATCAGGCAATAAACATGATGCCAAGAGTGAACGCATTTTTACAACAAGGGATGCGTGATGTGATTAGTTATGATGATGGCCTTCAAGGGCTAGCGCAATTATTAGGACAAGCATAATGGCAAAAAATAAACTGCATTTGTTGCTCAGGCTTGAAAACGAAAAAGAAGAAACGTTACGCATGAGCTACTTGCAAGCTAATCAAAATTTGCAAGTAAATCAGCAAAAGCTGCAGGGCTTAAATGACTTTCGACTTGAATACACGCAGCAACTTCATATTAAGGGGCAGTCGGGTTTATCAAGTGCCGGATTTAGTCAGTATCATGCATTCATTGCTAAGATTGAAGAAGCGATACGTCAACAAGCAAGCACTGTTAACACTGCAAAGCAGGTGGTTAGCCAGCGTAAAACCTTGTGGTTAAAGCAACAAGTAAAAGCGAAAGCGGTTGCTAAGTTAATTGAAAAACAACAGATAAAAGCGGATATGTTGGCCGCTAAAAGTGAGCAAAAAATGCTCGATGAATTTTCCTCTAATCAGTTTTATCAAAGGCATAAAGCACTATAAGGTAGGCATGCTAATTGCTTAGATTCTACAAGAGCAATGATTTTTAGGATTGTGCGGTGGGCTGTTGCCGCTTTTATTAGGTGATTTATGGCGATAAATGATATTTCAATGTTAGCGGTATCTGAGCAAGACTCATACTTAGTTAAAAAAGACAGTGATAAAACAAAGCTAGATAGCAGTAATGATGCTGGCTTTTTTGATCAATTAGCCCTTGCTAACCAAGCTTCTGAAACACACAGTACGCAAGCTAAAGCGCCAAACAAACAATCAGCAGATCAACAATCCGATCTAAAAGGGCAAAGTAGCGAAGAAAAGCCTTTGAGCGGTGAAGATATGCTGGCGCAAATTAATGCGGCACAAGTCATCGATACCTCAGTAAAAAATAACCCCCATGGTGGTGCGCAGTTAATAGACAAAGACGCTGTTAAAATAAACGCTAAGCCTGAAGATAAGCTGGCACCTATTATTATTAATTTACCAAGTGATGAAATTGTTGATGATACGGCCATTGTGCAGTCACAAAAGACTGTAGGTTCTGAATCAGCAAGCAAAACTGCAGCTGAGTCTTCACAGCTTGACACGAAACCTTTAGCTACAGCTGCCCCAACCGGACAGTATGAGGCTGTTACAAATGAACTCGCGGCTGCTAAACCATCGGATAAGCCGACCGAGACTATGAACATTAAAGCATCGCTAGATGCTTCCGTTTTGGCGCTGTTATCAAAAGATGATAATGCCATTAAAGCAGATAAATTATTGACAAATTTAACACCTGCTCAGCAAGGTGAATTAGCCACTGAGCTTAATGCGATGAGCAAGCCAATTAATAAAGATAATCTAGCGGATTTAAAGCAATTACTCAGTAAGTATGTGAGTGAAAGTGAGAAGCCGCAAACACCTCAGCAGACCATTAATGCACAAATAAGTACGTTAACTACCTCAGAAAAACAGGCCTTACTCAATCAGTTGCAGGATTACGTTAAAAATGAATCTTTATCAACGAAAGAACTTACCTCGCTAAAAGGAGTAATCAGTGATTTAGAGACCGCGATTAACGCGGACAGCTTGTTTAGCGCCAAAGATAAGCCACTATTTTCAAATAATGCTTTGGCGGGAGCAATAGCGCCAAAAGCACAGGCTGGTACTGAATCAGCCAATGTAAAACCTGAGCTAAAATTAGAGAGTTCAAAATCGGTAGCTGATAACCCTGAAGAGCTTGCCAAACAGTTAGACGCATTACAAAAAGAGAGCATGCGCGGCACTAATGCTGAGCAAATGCCACCGCGTGCAGCACAAATTTTCTCTCAGATCATTAATATATTTGACAAACAGTCGCTTAGTAGTCTCGCTAAATACGATACTTTAGGGTACGAACAAGCTATTATTGAAGCGCAAAGCTTGCAAGCAGGACAGTTACAAAGTACAGCACAAGCGAAACAAGTAAGCATTGATCCTGCCACGTTACAGGCTTTAAACATTATTAAAAGTGATGCGGCAAAAATGCTACAAGAGCGGGTTAGCTCAATGTTAAGTATTAATAATAAAGAAGCTGAAATTCGCCTAGATCCGCCAGAAATGGGCAGCATGCAAATTCGTATTAGAAGTGATGCTGAGCAAGCACAAATCAACTTTGTAGTGCAAAACCAGCAAGCCAAAGAAGCGCTGGAGCAGTCGTTACCTAGGCTTAGAGACATGCTGATGCAGCAAGGTTTAGAACTAGGTGAAAGCAGTATTTCTTACGGTGATTCCTCAGGTGAGCAAGCACAGCAACAAGAAGGTGATGCACAAGGGCAAATGGCCAATAATCGCTCTACAGATGAGACAAATAGTGAGCAACCAGATAAGCAAATACAGGGTTCTGGACAACAAACGTCATCATCAATAGATTACTATGCCTAAGTCCTGCTATTATAATAGTTAAAACAAGCAAATACCTTTGCAAATAAAGGAAATACAATGGCTGAAGATACTAATTTAGAAATAGAAGAAGTAAGTAAAAGTAAAAGCAAACTCATAATAATTATTGCCGCTGTATTACTTATTGTTGGCGCTGTGGCAGGGTACTTTTTATTATCAGGTGGTGATGAGCCAGTAGAAACCCTTGCAGATGATGCTGCGCCAACAAGTTCTTCGGCAACGGTTGGCATTGCTTTATATGTTGCGATGCCTAGACCGTTTATTTTTAATGTGCCAGGGGCTAGTCGCGATAGAGTTGTACAGATTAAAGTGCAATTATTAGTGCGCGGCGATGATAATGAAGAAACGGCTAAAAAACACATTCCACTGATTGAAGGCACACTCCTGAGTGTATTTTCCATGACAACGGCTGATGAACTTAGCACCAGTGTAGGCAAAGAAACACTGCGTTTTACTGCACTTGATAAAGTACAGGCCGCTATGATGGATATTGAAGGGAATAAAGTAATTGAGCGGGTACTATTTACCGGCTTTGTGATGCAATAAGGGGCCAGTGTGAGCGATTTATTATCCCAAGACGAAATTGATGCACTATTACATGGTGTCGATGAAGTCGAAGAGGAAGATACACACGACGGTGAAGATGGTGAGCTAAGTACACTACAGTACGACTTTTCTTCGCAAGATCGCATCGTGCGTGGTCGCATGCCGACACTTGAAATTGTTAACGAGCGATTTGCCCGTCATATGCGAATTAGCTTATTTAACATGATGCGCCGCACCGCTGAGGTGTCAATTAACGGCGTGCAAATGATCAAGTTTGGTGAGTACATACATACCTTGTTTGTACCAACGAGTTTGAATATGGTGCGTTTTCGTCCACTAAAAGGCACCGGCCTTATTACCATGGAAGCACGCTTAGTATTTATACTGGTAGACAACTTCTTTGGTGGCGATGGCCGTTATCATGCCAAAATTGAAGGACGTGAATTTACCCCAACAGAACGCCGAATCGTGCAAATGCTGCTGAAAATAATTTTTGAAGATTACAAAGAAGCATGGGCACCAGTGATGGATGTGTCGTTCGAGTACCTCGATTCTGAGGTAAACCCTGCGATGGCTAATATTGTTAGCCCAACCGAAGTGGTGGTTATTAGCTCTTTTCATATTGAGCTGGATGGTGGCGGGGGAGACTTCCATATTGCGCTACCTTATTCAATGCTCGAACCTATCAGAGAGCTATTGGATGCGGGTGTTCAGTCTGATACTGAAGATACCGATTTACGTTGGAGTAAGGCGCTTCGTGACGAAATAATGGACGTAGAAGTCGATTTATCGACCCAGCTACTTGAAGTTGATTTAAGCTTAAAACAAATAATGGAGCTCAAAGCCGGGGATATAATTCCAGTTGAAATGCCTGAGCATATTACCGTATTTGTGGAAGAACTCCCTACATTTAGAGCTAAAATGGGTCGTTCACGCGATAACGTTGCGCTACAAATTAGTGAAAAAATTAAACGCCCTGATTCAGTTAAATCTGAGCTACATGTCTTTACCAAAGGCGGCAAAAAAATTGATTCAGATGCAGAATTAGCAGAACTAGAAGATGATTTACACCTTTCAAACGGTGTAGACTTAGACTGGTAATTGATTAAAAGGTTAAAAGTATGAGCGATGATCAAGATACAATGGACGAATGGGCAGCAGCACTTGCTGAAGCTGAAGGCACTGACGATAGTCCTGAGGTCAAAGTAACCGAGCTTGATGAGCTTGATGATTCAAAGCATGAACTCAGCGGTGAAGAAAAACGTAAACTCGATACTATTTTAGACATTCCCGTTACTATTTCTATGGAAGTAGGGCGTTCTAAAATTAATATTCGTAATTTATTACAACTTAACCAAGGTTCGGTCATTGAGCTTGACAGGGTTGCCGGCGAACCGCTTGATGTTTTAGTTAATGGTACTTTGATTGCGCATGGCGAAGTGGTTGTGGTGAACGATAAGTTCGGTATTCGTTTAACGGATGTAATTAGTCAGGTTGAACGGATCAAAAAATTACGATGATAGCATTACTTGGTTTAAGCAATTCAGTGTTTGCAGCTACCGATGCTGCAACACCCACCACAGACATTATTTCAATGGTTATGTCGTTAGGTGTGGTGGTAGTGTTAATTTTAGTGTTGGCTTTTTTTGTTAAAAAGCTTAATCCAAATTTAACCAATAACGATGAATTCAAAGTGATCCGCAGTCTTCCGTTGGGATCACGCGAGCGCTTAATGGTGGTTGAAATAGATAATGCACAGCACCTATTAGGGGTTACTCCACACAGTATTAATTATCTACACAAGTTAGAAACCCCCCTAACAGAAAAAGAGTTACCAGAATTAGCGAAGCGGTTTGGCAAAATGTTGAATCCGCAACTTAATCAAAATAAAAAGAACTAATATTATGACTAAATGGCTGCTTTTCCTATTTGCCATGGTGTTCGTCCCAGGGGTCAATGCCGAGGGGATTGACGCGCTGACGATCACCACTAATGCCGATGGCACCCAAGACTACTCAGTGACGCTACAAGTGTTGGCGATCATGACGGCTATGAGCTTTATTCCAGCCGCCATTATCATGATGACCTCTTTCACTCGAATTATTGTTGTTTTAGCTATTTTGCGCCAAGCCATTGGTTTGCAGCAAACGCCTTCGAACCAAGTATTACTAGGTATGTCGCTGTTTTTAAGTATTTTTATTATGGCGCCAATTTATGAGCAAATAAATGAGCGCGCTATCGAACCGTATTTAAGTGAACAAGTAACGTCACTTGAAGCACTTGATTTAGCCAAAGAGCCAATGAAAGCGTTTATGCTCTCACAGGTACGTATAAAAGATTTAGAAACCTTTGCTAAAATAGCAGGTTACGATCAGCTTGACTCGCCTGAAGCAACGCCAATGGTTGTGCTTATTCCTGCGTTTGTGACCAGTGAGTTACAAACCGCTTTTATTATTGGTTTTATGTTTTTTATTCCCTTTTTGATTGTCGATTTGGTGGTTGCATCGGTATTGATGGCCATGGGTATGATGATGTTATCGCCCATGATTGTGTCGCTACCGTTTAAAATTATGTTGTTTGTATTGGTTGATGGGTGGAGCTTGGTGATGGGTACACTCGCTAAAAGCTTTGGCTTGGGCACGTAGTTGTGCACTCTTCATTGAACCAACCACACTAGGAGTCGTCCATGGAACCTGAAGTATTTGTTGATATTTTAAGTGGAGCCCTATTTTTAGTGATTAAGCTGGTGTCTGCCATTGTGGTACCTGGCTTAATTATTGGGTTGGTTGTGGCTGTGTTTCAGGCAGCAACCTCAATTAACGAACAAACACTGAGTTTTTTACCGCGTTTATTAATTACCATCAGTGCCCTGATTGTGGGAGGTCATTGGTTTACTCAAGAGCTAATGGACTTTTTTAATCGCTTAGTGCTGCTTATCCCCGAAATTGCAGGTTAACAATGGAATTTCCATTTTCCGTTGTCATTCAATGGTTAAGTGATTTTTTACTGCCCTTAGTGCGTATCAGCTCTATGATCATGATCATGGCGGGTATTGGCGCAAAAAACGTACCTGCTCGAATAAAAATGGGCTTGGCTGTTGTGGTCACCTTCTTAGTTGTTCCTGTTCTTCCTGCTGCTACATTTACTAATCTATTTTCTTTTGAAATGATTTTAGTGGTACTCCAACAAATGTTGATTGGTGTCGCAATTGGTTTTGCGTCCACACTATTACTCAATACGTTTGTGTTAGCCGGGCAAATCCTTGCTATGCAAACCGGTTTAGGTTTTGCATCTGTTGTTGACCCCTCTAATGGGATGAGTGTGCCTGCAGTGGGGCAATTTTATCTAATATTAGCTACCTTATTATTTTTTGTATTTAATGGCCACTTAATGATGATTCAAATGGTGGTACATAGTTTTCAGGTATTGCCCATTGATGGCAATTGGTGGGCGGTTGATCATTACTGGGACATAGTGACATGGGGTGGTTGGATGTTTACCACTGCATTAGTGCTGTCATTAGCACCATTAACCGCCATGCTGGTTATTAATATGGCATTTGGTATTATGACCCGTGCTGCACCGCAGTTAAATATTTTCTCGATAGGCTTCCCGTTTACCTTAGTGGCAGGGCTCGTTATTATTTGGGCAACGCTCGGTAACTTTGTCACTCAGTTTGAGTTCCAATGGCTAAAAATGGTTGAGCTGATGTGTACTCTAATTGGTTGTTCCCCTTAGGAGAGCGTAATGGCTGAAGATTCCGGACAAGAAAAAACCGAAGAACCCACCCCAAAAAAAGTTGATGATGCTAAAAAGAAAGGCCAAATAGCGCGTTCTAAAGAGTTAGGTACCATGTTTGTGCTTATTTTTTCTGCTATTTCCTTATTAATGTATGGGCCTGAAATTGGCAAAGGCTTGTACCGCATTATGGGAAGAATGCTGAGTCTTAACCGCAATGAAACCTACGACACCACCAAAATGTTTGCCGTATGGGGAGAGGTGGCCGACGTACTGTTATTTCCTATGTCGATGTTTGTACTCATTATTGTATTGGCTGCATTTATCGGTAATACCATGCTTGGCGGCTTTAATTTTAGTTGGCAAGCAGCTGCGCCCAAAGCCAGTAAAATGTCGCCAATGAAAGGCTTTACCCGCATGTTTGGTCCACAAGCGGCTATAGAATTGCTTAAGTCATTATTAAAGTTTGGCTTGGTGGCCGCATTTGCTATTTTTTTAATTAATACGTTTTTTGATGAAATCTTACATTTAAGTATAGAAAGTGCGCCTGGCAATATTGTTCATGCTTTGGAAATTTTAGCGTGGATGTTTTTAGCCATGTCTTGCACCTTAATTATTATTGCTGCTATTGACGCCCCATTTCAAAGCTATAGTCATAACAAACAGCTTAAAATGACTATGCAAGAGGTAAAAGACGAATATAAAAACTCAGAAGGTGATCCGCAGATTAAAGCGCGCATAAGGCAAACCCAACGTCAAATGTCGCAAAAGAGAATGATGCAGGATGTGCCAGACGCCGATGTTATTGTTACCAACCCTACTCACTATTCCGTAGCTTTAAAATACGATACAGAGCGAGCAGGCGCGCCTATTGTATTAGCCAAAGGTGTGGATGAGCTCGCCATGCAAATTCGTAAAATTGCATTGGGTAATGAAGTGCCTATTGTTGAGTCTCCAACTTTAACCCGAGCGCTTTATCATACTGCTGAAGTAGGGGATCAAATCCCCGATCAGCTCTTTACTGCAGTTGCTCAAGTACTTGCTTATGTGTTTCAGCTTAAACGGTTTAAAAAAGGCCGTGGAAAACGCCCTGTTGCCCTTAATAAAAAGCTGCCTATCCCCGATGAATTTAAGTATTAACTGCTAACCAGCTAACTTGGAATAGTTATTGCAATTTCAGCGTAGTG
This sequence comes from Pseudoalteromonas sp. APC 3694, assembly GCF_030407565.1. Classification (NCBI taxonomy): domain Bacteria; kingdom Pseudomonadati; phylum Pseudomonadota; class Gammaproteobacteria; order Alteromonadales; family Pseudoalteromonadaceae; genus Pseudoalteromonas; species Pseudoalteromonas sp. APC 3694. The sequence continues at coordinate 57,457 of NZ_JASDDE010000001.1, read as the reverse complement.
TCAATTTTTTGAAATTGTAGAGTTATGGAATTTAAAGCGGTATTACAACAACTTAATAAAGATAAAAAAGAATATGCAAAAGGCGTTGGTACACCGCTTTTGGTGTTGGCTGCGCTGGGCATGGTTATTTTACCCCTGCCTCCATTTCTGCTTGATATATTATTTTCGTTTAATATCGCGCTTGCGTTAGTTGTATTACTGGTCACTGTATACACCATGAAACCGCTTGAGTTTGGGATGTTCCCAGCGGTGCTGTTAATTGCAACCATAATGCGCTTAGCACTTAATGTAGCCAGTACTCGGGTGGTACTACTTGAGGGTCATAACGGTGGTGATGCTGCTGGTAAAGTCATTGAAGCATTTGGCTCGGTGGTGATTGGTGGTAATTACGCCGTGGGTTTAGTGGTGTTTTTAATTCTGATCATCATTAACTTTGTGGTAATTACCAAAGGTGCAGGACGTATTTCAGAAGTATCAGCGCGTTTTACTCTAGATGCTATGCCAGGTAAGCAAATGGCCATAGATGCAGATATGAATGCTGGCTTTATTAGTGCGGAGCAAGCCAGAGAGCGTCGTGATGAAGTAACCCGTGAAGCTGACTTTTATGGTTCTATGGATGGAGCTAGTAAATTTGTAAAAGGCGATGCTATTGCTGGCATAGTCATTTTAGTGATCAATATTGTAGGTGGTTTATTTGTTGGCATGATCCAGCATGACTTGAGCTTTTCACGTGCTATGGAAGTGTACACACTATTAACCATTGGTGATGGCTTGGTAGCGCAATTACCTTCATTACTACTTTCAATTGGTACTGCGATTGTTGTAACCCGTCAAAATGAATCGCACAATATGGGCGATCAGTTTAAGAAGCAATTAGGTAACGAAAAGTCATTATTTATTGCCTCTGGTATCCTCATCACTATGGGTTTAGTCCCGGGTATGCCGCATATTGCATTTTTAAGTTTAGGGGCGCTTTTAGGTTACCTTGCATACTACACCCAGCAAAACAAACTTAAATTGGCGGCTGCTGAGGCCGAAGAAGCTGAAAATGCAGCCTCAGGTACCGGGATTGCGGCTAAACAAGAACAAAAAGAACTAGGTTGGGATGATGTTCAACAAGTTGATGTTATTGGCTTAGAAGTAGGTTATCGATTAATTCCTTTGGTTGACCAATCACAAGGTGGTGAGCTGTTAAACCGTATTAAAGGAGTGCGTAAAAAACTATCTCAAGAGCTGGGTTTTTTAGTACCGCCTGTACATATTCGCGACAACCTTGAACTCGACCCAAATGCATATCGCATCACCATGATGGGTGTATCAAGTGGTGAGGGGGAGCTTAAACACGGCGATGAACTAGCAATTAACCCTGGCCAAGTATTTGGCCCGCTCAAAGGCATTGAAACTAAAGATCCTGCGTTTGGTTTAGATGCAGTTTGGATAAAACCTGATCAAAAAGATGAAGCACAGTCTTTAGGTTACACCGTAGTTGATTCAGCAACCGTTGTGGCCACTCATATTAGTCAGTTACTCACTAATAGCGCCGCATTATTACTCGGACATGAAGAAGTACAAAACTTATTAGATATGTTAGGTAAAAGTCACCCTCGCTTAGTTGAAGGGCTAGTACCTGAGGTATTACCACTAACCACCATCGTTAAAGTGCTACAAAACTTATTAAATGAAGGGGTAGCAATACGAGATATGCGCTCAATTGTTCAAACCCTTGTTGAGTATGGCCCTCGTAGCCAAGACCCTGATGTATTAACGGCTGCAGTGAGAATATCGTTGCGTAGATTAATCGTTCAAGATGCTGTTGGTATGTCTTCTGAAATCCCTGTCATAACCTTGGCGCCTGAGTTGGAACAGATGTTGCATCAGTCACTTCAAAATGCAGGTGATGAAGGTGCCGGAATAGAACCAGGGCTTGCTGATAGACTTCAAACATCATTAAATGAAGCGCATCAAAATCAAGAAATGGCCGGTGAACCTTCAATATTGCTAACGTCAGGAATGTTACGCACTGTGTTATCTCGATTTGTTAAATACACCATTCCAGGATTGCGGGTGATGTCTTATCAAGAGATACCAGATGAAAGACAGATCAAGATTGTCAGCTCTGTAGGCCAACAATAAGATTTTAAAGGGGTTTGAATTATGAAAATTAAACGTTTTTTTGCTAAAGACATGCGCACTGCACTAAAAGAAGTCAAAGAAGAGTTGGGTGTTGATGCGGTTATTATGTCAAATAAAAAACTAGCTAATGGCGTTGAAATTGTTGCTGCAGTTGATTACGACAAAGCAGCGACAAAACCGCCAGAGCAGCCTCAAAGCCAACCTGCTGCAAGCGCTTCATTTGCACATACTGAGCAAAGTTCACATAATTTTGTTAAACCAGAACCGCAACGCGCTCAACCTAAGCCACAAGCAAAGGTTGCAGATAGCCTACAAGCTTTACTAGAGCGTCAGTCTCCACGTCCTCGTTCAGCAGAGCTTGCTTCAATGTTTTCACACTCTGGTATTGACACATCTGGCCACTATCAAGAACAAGAGCTTGTGCAATCACGACCTAAAAATATGTTTGAACGTGAACAAAGCGCGCCAGTGCGTCCTCGTACTCAAGCTGATAGCTTAGGTTTTGACGACTTAGACAGTGGCTTTGACGATTTAGATTCACCTAGCGCACCGGATCAGCAAACAATGCATAAAGAATCCAGTGACATTAGCACAATGCGTGAAGAAATGAACGCAATTCGCCAACTATTAGAGCACCAAGTATCAGGTTTAATGCAGCAAGATATGGCACGTCGCGATCCAACCCGTGCATGCATGATTGACCGTTTAGTGGGTATGGGGATAGATAAAGAGGTTGCTGAGCAAATGGCATGCTTTGTACCCGACGATGTATCTCGCCAACAAGGTTGGAAAGCCTTATTGAATATGGTTGAAGATCAAATGCAAACCACTAACAACGAAATTCTTCGCCAAGGTGGTGTTTATGCACTAGTAGGCCCAACAGGGGTAGGTAAAACCACCACAGTTGCAAAACTGGCAGCATTGGGTGCACAAAAATACGGTGCCGATAAAGTAGCGCTTATTACGACTGATACCTACCGTATTGGTGCTTATGAGCAGCTAGCAACGTATGGTCGTATTATAGGTTGTGGCGTTAAACAAGTTAAAGATGCAAATGAATTAGCAGAAGTTTTATATCATTTACGAAATAAACGTCTAGTTTTAATTGATACAGCGGGAATGAGTCAACGTGATTTACGCTTAACCGAGCAGTTAAACACCTTGATGCGTAATCAGCGTGTTGATATACGTAGTTATTTAGTATTAAGTGCGACGGCGCAAATTAATGTATTGCAAGAAACAGTAAGGCACTTTAAAAAAGTACAGCTAAGTGGATGTATTTTTACTAAACTTGATGAGTCATTGAGTTTAGGTGAGATTATTAGTATTGCGATTCAAAATCGTCTCCCAATAGGGTATCTTACTAACGGTCAGCGAGTACCAGAAGATATTAGAGTGGCAAATGCCGAAAAACTAGTAAAAAAAGCTGAGCAATTGTATTTAAAAAGAATAAAAGCACAACAATCACGACACCAATCAGTGGCGTCGAGCACAGTAGAGATGTATGATTAACACAGTTTTAGATCAAGCAAGCGGCCTTCGCAAAATGAGCAAGAATAATAATAACGGCGTAAAAGTTATCGCTGTCACCGGCGGCAAAGGTGGAGTGGGTAAAACGAACGTATCCCTTAATACAGCAATCGCGTTAGGCCAACAAGGCAAACGTGTGCTTGTACTAGATGCTGATTTAGGATTAGCGAATTGTGATGTGATGCTTGGACTGCGCGTTGAGCGTAATTTATCTCATGTTTTATCGGGCGAATGTGAACTTGATGATATTTTAGTCGAAGGTCCCGCAGGCATAAAAATAGTGCCTGCAACATCGGGTTCGCAAAGTATGGTTGAGTTATCACCCTCAGAGCACGCTGGACTTATTCGTGCATTTAGTGAACTTAACACCGACTTTGATATTTTAATTGTTGATACCGCTGCGGGTATTTCCGATATGGTGCTGAGTTTTTCTCGCGCAGCGCAAGATGTGCTTGTGGTGGTATGTGATGAGCCTACATCAATTACCGATGCCTATGCTTTAATTAAAGTACTTAGCCGTGAGCACGGCGTTTATAAATTTAAAATTGTTGCCAATATGGTGCGCAGTTTACGCGAAGGGCAGGAATTGTTTGCAAAACTTTCAAAGGTTACCGACCGATTTTTAGATATATCAATGGAGTTGGTTGCAACGGTTCCATATGATGAAAATATGCGCAAATCAACGCGCCGCCAAAAAGTAATTGTTGAGATTTTTCCTGGGTCGCCTGCTGCAATTGCTTTTAAAACACTGGCTACAAAAATTGCTAAGTGGCCAACACCTAGCCAAGCCTCGGGTCATTTAGAGTTTTTCATTGAGAAACTAGTTAGTAACTAACAATGACAATACCGGTGAATAGAGTTATGGGATATCAGTCAACACAGAATTTAAATATGATTGTTGAAAAGCATGCCTCATTAGTCAAAAAAGTGGCGTGCCATTTAATTGCTCGTTTACCGGCCAGTGTGCAGCTAGATGATTTAATTCAATCGGGTATGATTGGTTTAATTGAAGCTTCAAAAAACTTTGATCCAAGCAAAGGTGCAAGTTTTGAAACCTTCGCCGGTATTCGTATTCGTGGTGCGATGATAGACGAAATGCGCCGAGGCGATTGGGTTCCACGTTCAGTTCACAGAAAAAGCCGTTTGGTTGCAGAGACTATTGTTGCGCTTGAGAACAGTTTAAACCGTGAACCTAAAGATAGTGAAGTTGCTGAAAAACTTGAAATTTCGCTAAATGAGTACCATCATATTTTAAACGATGTAAATGTAAGCAAAGTGTTAGGCATTGAAGACCTTGGTATAGATGACGATGTGATTACACCCCATGGCCAAGATTTAGCACTAGACAAACCGTTCAATAATGTTAAAAATGAACGGTTTAATGAGTCTTTACTCAGTGCAATAAAGTCGTTACCGGAGAAAGATGCAATGGTGCTTTCTTTGTACTATAACGATGAGATGAATTTAAAAGAAATTGGACATATACTCGATGTAAGTGAATCGCGTGTAAGTCAGATACATGGTCAGGCGATGATTAAGCTTAAAGCAAAAATCAATGACTGGATAAACTAGAAGTAAGTAAATAAAGGTTCAGGCCTCACTGGAGGATGTTTTGGATAAAAACATTAAAATTCTTGTTGTTGATGATTTCTCAACAATGAGACGTATTATTAAAAATCTGTTGCGCGATTTAGGTTTTACCAATGTTCAAGAAGCAGATGACGGGTCAACTGCTTTGCCTATGTTGCAAAATCAAGCGTTTGATTTTGTTGTAACAGATTGGAATATGCCAGGCATGCAAGGTATTGATCTTTTAAGGGCAATTCGAGCTGATGAAAAATTAAAGCATATTCCTGTTTTAATGGTTACAGCAGAAGCTAAAAAAGAACAAATAATTGCTGCGGCCCAAGCAGGTGTTAATGGTTATATTGTTAAACCATTTACTGCAAGTACATTGAAAACTAAATTAGAAAAAGTGTTCGAACGTTTAGGTTAATGAGAGGGAGAGGCTTATGTCAGCACCTGCTGCGCCTCAGATTACTTTAGAACAAGCTCGCCAGTTAGTTGTTTTTTTAGAAAATGGTGAGCAAGATAAAGCGAATCAGTTAATTTTAGAAACAGCTTCACAAGAGCAATCACATTTATTTGCTGAGGTGGGAAAGTTGACGCGTCAACTGCACGAAGCTTTAAAAAGTTTCGAGTTAGACACGCGTTTAACAGACATTACCACTGATGCCATCCCTGACGCAAAAAAACGCCTTAACTATGTCATGGAAATGACAGAAAACGCAGCCAATAAGACAATGGATGCGGTTGAAGCAAGCTTACCATTAGCACAAGAAATCGCTGACGAAATAGCTGATATCAAGCCAACGTGGGATCGTTTAATGAACCGCGAAATAGAGCTTGGTGAGTTTAAATCACTTTGCCATAGTATTGATAAGTTTATGAGCAGTTCTCATCACAAAACCGATGAGTTACAAATGCTGATGACTAATGTGCTGATGGCTCAAGACTATCAAGATTTAACCGGTCAGGTTATTCGCCGTGTTATTGAACTTGTCCGTGAAGTTGAAGAAAGTTTAATTCACCTTTTAACTGCATTTGCAGCGCAAGGTGGTGAGGTTGAACCAACTGAACAACCAGAAAAAATAGAAGATCCCATTGTTGCACAAACACTAGCAGGTCCCGAAGGGCCTATTATTGATAAAGAATCGCGTAATGATGTTGTATCTGATCAAGATGAAGTTGATGATCTATTATCAAGTTTGGGCTTCTAATAGGGGAGTACTGCATGAGCTTTGAAGTCGATGAAGATATTTTACAAGACTTTTTAGTAGAGGCCGGAGAAATCCTTGAGCTTTTATCTGAACAGTTAGTAGAACTGGAAAACAACCCAGATGATACTGAGCTACTAAACGCAATATTTCGCGGTTTCCACACTGTAAAGGGTGGCGCTGGCTTTTTGGCTATGACAGAGCTTGTTGATGCATGTCATGGTGCTGAAAATGTGTTTGATTTACTGCGCCAAGGTGTAAGAACAGTTAACTCTGAATTAATGGATGTGATTTTACAAGCACTGGACACCATTAATGAAATGTTTGCCACGATTAAAAATCGTGACCAGCCAGAGCCTGCGGATCCAGAATTACTTGCTGTACTTCACAAACTTGGGCAGCCACCGACAGCAGAAGAGCTTGCCGGCGATTCTGTGGTTGAAGATATAGCTTCTGTGGAAACTCCATCGGTAGAGCCTGAACCAGTTGCAGAGCAACCGAGCAACGATGCTAAAGAAGACCCGTTTGCTTTTGATGAATTATTTAGCGGCCCAGATAGCAGCAGTACTGAGTCTCAGGTTGATGAAATAACCGAAGACGAATTCGAAAGCCTACTTGATGAACTTCATGGAAAAGGGCAAGCCCCACAAGAAAAACAATCATCATCAAGTGATAATGATGTCAGTGGTGATATAACTGACGATGAATTCGAAAGCCTACTTGATGAACTTCATGGTGTAGGCAGCTTTGGCGAAGTGAGCCAAGCAACCTCAAGTACACCACAACAAACACCATCAGCTCCTGTGGCTCCACCAAGTAACGAGCAAAGCTCGGGCGATAATGAAATAAGTGACGACGAGTTTGAAGCGTTACTTGATGAGCTTCATGGTAAAGGTGCACCTAAATCGATAGAAACACCGGCTCCTGTAAGTAAACCAGAACCTGTAGTCGAGAATAAACCTGCGCCTGCTGCGACACCAAAGCCACAGCCTAAACCAGAGCCAGCTAAGCCGGCTTCTGCGGCACAAGCAGCTCCCGCTAAAAAAGCAGCGCCTCCACCGGCAGAAACAACGGTACGAGTTGATACCAAACGCTTAGACCAAATAATGAACATGGTAGGTGAACTGGTACTTGTGCGAAATCGTTTGGTAAGTCTAGCGACTAACTCTGATAGCGAGGCCATGGGTAAAGCAATTTCTAATTTAGATGTAGTGACAGCTGATATCCAAGGTGCGGTAATGCAAACACGAATGCAGCCAATTAAAAAAGTGTTTGGCCGTTTCCCCCGTGTAGTACGAGATTTAGCACGAACGCTGCAAAAAGATATTAATTTATTACTTGTTGGTGAAGACACCGATTTAGATAAAAATTTAGTGGAAGCATTGGCAGATCCACTCGTGCATTTAGTGCGCAACTCAGTGGATCATGGTATTGAAATGCCAGATGTTCGTGAAGCATCGGGTAAACCTAGAACCGGTACTGTTACTTTATCAGCGTCTCAGCAAGGCGACCATATCCTGCTTACCATCCAAGATGATGGTGCCGGTATGGATGCTGAAAAGCTTAAAAAGATTGCGATTAGTAAAGGGGTGCTTGATCACGACCAAGCGAGTCGTCTTTCTGATACTGAAGCGTATAACCTTATTTTTGCACCTGGTTTTTCAACTAAAGAAGAGATCTCAGATATTTCTGGCCGTGGTGTTGGTATGGATGTGGTTAAAACAAAAATCACTCAGCTCAATGGCTCGGTTAACATAAAATCAGAAATGGGCGTAGGGACTACTTTAGAGATTAAAGTACCACTGACACTGGCAATACTGCCTACCTTAATGGTAGTGGTAGGCGAACAAACCTTTGCGTTGCCGCTGGCGGGTGTAAGTGAAATATTCCACTTAGATTTAACAAAAACTAATGTGGTTGATGGCCAGCTAACGATTATTGTTCGTAAAAAATCGATTCCGTTATTCTACCTTGAACATTGGCTCATAAAAGGGGCCGATAGAGGTCAGCGAAAAGCACAAGGTCATGTGGTTATTGTACAAATAGGAACTCAAAAAGTGGGTTTCGTTGTTGACTCGCTTATTGGTCAAGAGGAAGTGGTAATTAAGCCTTTAGACGCATTACTTCAAGGTACGCCTGGTATGGCAGGTGCAACAATCACCTCTGATGGCGGCATTGCACTGATATTAGATGTGCCAAGTATGTTAAAGCATTACGCTGGATAATTAAAAGTAGGCATATATTTTATGCCTACCCATTCATTGAATAAGAGAGCGAAATGGCTGTTAAAGTTTTAGTAGTTGATGATTCAAGCTTTTTTCGCCGCAGAGTGAGTGAAATTCTTGAACAAGACAGCGGCATTGAAGTTATTGGTTTCGCTGTAAATGGTCGAGAAGCTGTCGATAAAACAGCTCAATTACGACCTGACGTGATCACCATGGATGTTGAAATGCCGGTGCTTGATGGTATTAGTGCTGTGAAAGAGATCATGGCGAGTAACCCAACTCCTATTTTAATGTTCTCCTCGTTAACACGCGCAGGCGCATCTGCCACCTTAGATGCACTTGATGCCGGCGCGATGGACTTTTTACCGAAAAAGTTTGAAGATATTGCTCGTAATAACGATGATGCAATTAAGTTATTGCAAAATAAGGTTAAGGAAATGGGCCGCCAGCGTATTGGAAGAATTACGAGAACGGCCCCATCTCCAAGTATTAGTAAACCAGCGTCAAACAGCTCTGAGCGCTTTTCTAACCTTGCTAAAAAGCCGATAGTTCAACCTGATCGTAGCTTTAATAATGCGAGTCCTGCACCTACTAGCAGCAGTGCCTCAGCGCGTGCCAGTGGTAAGCAGTATCAGTTAGTTGCTATTGGTACATCCACAGGTGGGCCGGTTGCACTGCAAACTATTTTGACGCAATTACCTGCTAATTTTCCACACCCTATTTTACTTATACAGCATATGCCTGCTGCATTTACCCCGGCCTTTGCTACTCGCTTAGATGGCTTGTGTAAGATTAAGGTAAAAGAAGCGCAGCAAGGTGATAGATTGCAACCTGGGTGCGCTTATTTAGCGCCAGGTGGCCAGCAAATGATGGTAGAAGGACGTGCCTCTAATAGAACCCTTCGTGTGTTTGAAGATAAAAATGAACGAGTAAACTATAAACCAAGTGTTGATATTACCTTTGCCAGTGCGGCCAAAGCGTATCAAGGAGATGTACTTGCCATTATTTTGACAGGCATGGGTGCAGATGGTCGTGATGGTGCTCGCATGCTTAAGCAAACTGGCGCTACAATTTGGGCTCAGGATGAAAAAAGCTGTGTTGTCTATGGTATGCCTCAGGCGATAGCCAGTGCAGGTTTAGCAAGCGAAAGCATTAGCCTTCATGATGTGGCTGCACGCTTAAAAAGAGAGGTTGGCTGTGGATAAGCTTTCTGTTTTAGGATTACTGGTTGCATTAGGTGCTATTGCAATCGGTTATTCTTTAGAGGGAGGTGTGGTATCTGCGCTGTTTAATGGGCCTGCACTAATTATTGTATTAGGTGGTACATTAGGTGCGGTGATGCTACAAACATCAGCCAATACATTTAAAAAAATGCTTAGTATTACTCATTGGGTTTTTGTTACCGACGACCATGATATTGAAGATGCTATTGAGCAAGTAAAACGTTGGTCGCATAAAGCCCGTCAAGAAGGGTATTTAGCATTAGAAAACGAAGCACTTGCGCATTCAGATCCCTATGCCGCCAAAGGACTGAGTTTATTAGTTGATGGCTGTTCAGAGCAAAAACTACGCGATACCCTCGAGATTGACTTATTACTTGAGCGAGAACGATTACTTGAGGCTAGCCGGGTATATGAAGCAATGGGTGGGTATAGCCCAACTATTGGTATTTTAGGTGCGGTACTTGGGCTTATTCAAGCCATGTCATTTATTAACGATCCTGAGCAGTTAGGAACGGGTATTGCCACCGCGTTCATTGCAACTATATATGGTGTTGGTTTGGCTAATTTATTATTTTTACCTATGGCCAATAAGCTAAAGCAACGGGTTGAACAAAAGATGCTTTATCACGAAATGTTAGCGGAAGGTGTAATTGCTATTAGCCAAGGTGAGAGCCCTATTAATATTGAACTAAAGCTTGAAGCCTACCGCGTTGAACGTCCAATTTTACAGGCCCATTAGCGCCTATGTTACGCCGTCGCTTACGTCATCACCAATTAAAGAGCCAACATACTGAGCGTTGGTTAGTTTCTTATGCGGATTATATGACCATAATGTTTGCATTTTTTGTTGTATTGTATGCAATTGCGATAAACAAAGAAGACAACATCAAGGTTTTATCTGATTCTCTTGAGCATGTTTTTGATAAGTCTGCAAAACAATATTCTCAGCAGGGTAACGGGGTAAATGGTGATGCTTTATTGCTTGAAAGGGTGACCCCTGAGGCTGAAATACTCTATGGCGAAAGTATTCAAGAGCAAGAGCAAGGCCCAATGTTACTCGATGGTCAAAGTGACAATAGCAATATTAGTCAACGCCACTTAGGTAAGCCGCTGGATAGTTTATTGGCTAAATTACAATCGTCGCTGATTGATGAGATAAGCAGTGGCGAGGCTAGCTTAGAACTAAGCCAAGACTGGTTGGTTATTGAGCTCAATTCCGGATTGTTGTTTGCCAGTGGTAGTGCTGTTGCACATAACAAGGCCAAAGAGATTGTAAAAAAAATTGAAGCAATCATCGCATCAGTCGATAACTATATAAGAGTACGCGGGTATACAGATAACGAAACCATACGAAATGAAATATTTCGTTCTAATTGGGAGTTATCAGTGGCGCGTGCAACCTCAATATTGGTTGAGCTAGAGCGTTTGGGCATTGAATCCGCGCGCATGGCCATTGAGGGGTATGGCCAATACTCGCCCTTTGCCGATAATAATACCGAAGCTGGGCGTGCTGAAAACCGTAAAGTCGTGATTGCACTTTCTAAATATGGTTTAGCACCAGAGCCCTCTGATAAACAAACGAAATCATCAATTTCAGTATCAGAGCAAAGTCAGCCAGAAATTGAGCTACCTGCCCAAGACGATACAATAAAAATAATCCGTTTAGAGCATGGTGGCATCCGTGTTACCACGCGCAACGAACAGTAATTAGGATGTAATGTGAAAGTTTGGACAGTAGCCAATCAAAAAGGGGGAGTAGGCAAAACCACTACAGCGGTTAGCCTTGCAGGGATCCTTGCGCTTCAAGGCAAGCGTGTGTTATTGATTGATACAGATCCTCATGCTTCACTAACCTATTACTTTGGTATTGATTCAGAAGATTTAGAGGTCAGTGTTTACGATATTTTTACTCGCGGCTCGAGTATGAAAAGTGAAGAAATACTGCAAGCATTATGCCCCTCAACAATTGAAAACCTAGATATTTTACCTGCAACTATGGCGATCGCGACACTTGACCGTAGCATGGGTAATAAAACGGGAATGGGCCTGATTTTAAAAAAAACACTGGCTAAAATTAGCGAGTATTACGATTACGCAATTTTAGATTGCCCACCTGTTTTAGGTGTGCTGATGGTCAATGCGCTTGCCGCCTGTGAAAGAGTGTTAGTGCCGGTGCAAACTGAGTTCTTGGCGCTTAAAGGGCTCGATAGAATGATGCGTACTATGGAGTTAATGCAAACCTCTCAAGCGAAAAGCTATGAATATACTATAATTCCAACTATGTATGATAAACGAACCAAAGCATCGCTTGAGGCCTATAAAACATTACAAGAAACATATAAAGAAAAAGTATGGCCAGGCGTTATTCCTGTTGATACTAAATTTAGAGATGCAAGTTTAGCGCAAAAAGTACCGGTAGATTTTTGCCCAAATGCGCGTGGAGTCTATGCTTATAAAGCATTACTTAAATATTTAATAAAACAAGGTTAATAAATGAGTAAGCAATTATTTGCTAATGAAAAAGTAGTCACTCAGTACTTAGGGGCGTTATTATCTGATGACGAACCAACAAAAGACCTTGAGCCTGTTGCTAAACTGCTTGAGCAGGTAACGTATGAAGAGCAAAAAGAACAACCAGTAATAGTTGAGCCTGTTGTTGAAGTTGAAAAGCTCAATAAGCAAGTATCGAATGTAGAAATTGACACCCACCAAGAGCAACACGTCGTGCCTGAGCAAGAGGTGGTTGTAGGTGGTGAAGCTGACTACTTTGATGGTGAGTTTCAAGCGCTGTTTTTTGAAGTGGCAGGGCTTACTTTAGCGGTGCCGCTAAAAGCCTTAGGTGGCATTCATGAGCTTGGAGAAGTAAATCATTTATTTGGCAAGCCTAAGTGGTTTAAAGGGGTTATGATAAACCGAGAAGAAAAGCTCAATGTTGTTGATACCGCTCGCTGGGTTATGCCTGAAAAGTACGATGAGCAGTTAGAGGCATCTTTAAATTATCAATATCTCATCACTTTAGGTGATAGCCAATGGGGTTTATTAGCAGAAAAACTAATAAATAACATTACATTGAGTAAAGAAGATGTAAAATGGCGTACAAATAACAGTAAGCGCCCATGGCTTGCTGGAGTAATTAAAGAAAAAATGTGTGCTTTAATAGATGTTAATAATTTAAACGGACTATTAGAGAAAGGCTTAGATAGCCGTCACAAGTAATGACCATTACGAGGTAAGAGCATGAGTGAAGATAAATTACTGTCAGCTAAGAAAAATGCAGATAATAATGATGAGATTTTGCAGTGGGTTACGTTCAAGCTAGAAGATGAAACTTATGGCGTAAATGTAATGCAAGTGCAAGAAATACTGCGTTACACCGAGATTGCTCCTGTACCAGGTGCGCCTTCGTATGTGATTGGTATTATTAACTTACGTGGTAATGTTGTTACCGTTATTGATACTCGCTCTCGTTTTGGTTTACCTGATATTGAAGCGACGGATAATTCACGTATTTTAATTATTGAAGCAGAAGAGCAAGTGATTGGCATTTTAGCCGATAGCGTTTCTGAGGTTGTTTACCTACGTAGCTCTGAAATTGACAGTGCGCCAAATGTAGGTACAGAGGAAAGTGCTAAATTTATTCAAGGCGTATGTAACCGCGACAATGAGTTACTTATTCTGGTTGATTTAAATAAACTACTTAGTGATGACGAATGGGATGAGTTAAGCGATATATAAGCTTCTCTACATAAAACTATGTTATTACTTGGTATTGCTATTGCGGGTTTAGTTTTTGGACTATTCTCGCTGCTTTTAATTGTGATGTTTAAAAAGCGCTATGCGAGTGAGCTTGGCGCGCAATTACAACAGTTTAAAGATTCATCAGAGCAGATTAATATTTTACGTAGCGAAGTGTCTGAGTTGCAAACCGGTTTACTGAGTATTGGTAAGCGTGTGCTTGAGGTAGAACAACAAAACCAAGAGCTGATACAGCAACAAGCAGCTCAAAAATACGATGACCCCGATGCTAAAATATACTCTCGTGCGGTAAAAATGGTTGAGTTAGGTGCTGATTTAGATGAGGTTATTCGCGAATGTGAATTACCCCGCGCCGAGGCTGAACTATTGTTTTCATTACACAAACAAAAAGGCGCTTAGCGCCTTTTTTGCTTTTATAACACTGCGTTATGCTTTTATATTTAGCTTTCCCTGAAAGTCTTGCCAACCAGGCGGAAACTTTCCTCTAACCACGTATGAAAACGCAATGAGCTCAGCAATAACAAAGTACAACTCTTTGGGGATCTCTTCTGCGAGGTCTAATTTCGATAGCGTATTTGCAAGTGCTTCATCTTGATGGATTAAAATCCCTTTTTCTTTGGCTAGGGCAATAATTTCATCCGCCAGTTCACCAAACCCTTTAGCACTTACAATGGGTGAATGTCCCGCCTCGTAGAGTAGTCCAATTGCTGAATTGCTTTTTGATGACTCAGTCATGGCTAAACCTTAATATTAATAATGGCATGGGATTGGTAAAATGCTTGATGGTTGTCATCCGCTCGTTTTAGTTTAAGCTCACCCACTTGTAAGCCTTGTTTTGCCAGTTTTGAGCGTAAATTATCAAGATGTGGATGAGCTAAAGCGCTCACCGCTTGGGTTGAGGCTAACAACTGACAATCTAAAGCTTTATCCATGAGTTCTGCGATTATTTGTAGCTTACCCAGCTCGGCATAATCAAAGTTGAGCCTAACAAACCAGACATTTTTATCCGCTAGTTTACCGCTACTGTGCTTTTTATACTGCCCTAAAGTTATTTCTGTTTGCGCCGCTTCAGCAGGCAGCTTCATCGGTAATAAAAATTGCACTAAGGCGCTTGTGTCAGGTTGTTGGCTAATAGCAGGCGTTTGTACTTGACTTAATGTATTTTTAATTTGGGTTAATTCACCTGCTAATGCTTGTACTTGTGGTTGCTGTAATTGTTCCAACAATTTATTGGCGCTATTACCCACTTTAAACGTCGGTAATAAAGCCTGCAGTAAAGCTTCTAAACCCGTTTGATTATTAATACTCACCGCACTTGGATTTTGGTTAATGATAGGCGCGGCTAAAATGCTTAATGAAAGCTGTTCAACACCTCTATTAAACGAGCTCTGTAAAATGTCGCTTTGAAGTTGTGTGGGCTTTATGGTGCTGAGTATTTCGCGCTGTATGGTTGCTGGGTGTAAATTAGTATCTGACAACATGCGATTAAAAGCCTGATTAACTAAGCGATTTAAATCGGTTCCTTGATCCGTCAGTTTGCTTGTAATGGTATTAAGTTGGCTGCTTACTATTTGGTTGGTCGCATCTTTTTGTTCTATTGAGGTGTTTGGACTGTGTTTTAAAACCGTCGCTAATAAGAGTTTTTCTAAAGGCTGTAAGCTCTGACCAAATGTAGCCGCGTTAGTTGGTGAGGATGAAAAAGGAGTCACTAAAGGAGATAAAGCGTGTGCTGCTAACGGTTGTTGTTGCCACATAGAAACGCTTGATTTTATTTGCTGGGTAAATTGCATTAGGGGCGGCGCTAAATTTGACACGTTTTTTAATTGTGTCATGTCAATTTTTTGCATTGGGGTGAGCCATTTTTGCTGAGCATTGCCTGTAAATTCTGGTTTTTGAGATGAGCTTACCGAGGTCGTAAATGGCTTGCTTTCAAAGTACTTTACCGCATCTAAAATACGTGTTTTAAAATCAGCAAAACTGCTTTTTAACCATGATTGTATGGGACTGTTTATCGTGCTGAGCGGATGCTGTTTACTTGGCGAGGGATCAATTAGGCCTTGCGACTGTTGCAAAGAGAGCATCTCATTAAACGGTTTACTAAATGAGTTTTTAAGGCTCACAGTCATAGTGTGATAAGCGGTTTTGATCAGTAATTTATCTGCTTGGTGAGTAATGTTTACCTTAGTCGGGATGGTAGGTAGTTCACTTAATTGTCGATGACTTAGGTTAATAGTTAATGAGTCTTTAAAAGAGTTTGGGCTTAATACAGCAAACTTAGGCATAGCATGAAGTTGAGCAGAGGTTAAATTACTGGCAAGCAACTGTGTTAGTTTGGCTTGGTTTAGTGGCTGTGAATGCACTATATCAGCAAAACGATTAATGATATTTAGCCGTGTACCTTTGCTATCCGTTTCAATCATCCCCTTTATTAAAGGCTCATCTGCGAGTAACTGTGCAACGTGTTTATTAATAGCAATACTGGCATTAAATTTTTCAATGACCAACTTTGGTGTGGGTTGTAATACCACCTGAAGTGATAGTGGACTGTTTTGAATATCACTTTGGGTGTTTATAAAATTTAAAAATCGTTGCAACTGAGCCGGTTGTTTAATTGTTAAAGTTGTATTGTTAGGGATGATGGTTAAGCTTTTACCATCTGCACTTAACTGTATGTTAGCGCTTGCTATTTTTTCAACGTTTGTGAATGTCTCAGTTGTCCCAAGGCGAATCGTTTGCCAATGCTTATTCATAAACACATCAAGCGTGACTGAATCTTTAGAAAACTGAATATTTTTTGCCGCCAGCACTTCAGGTGGCAGTGTTGCTAACGCAGCCTTACCTGAATCAGTTGTTTGATTACTAACCTGTGGGTTAGACAATGTGATGTGCGTTGGTGTATTCATTATTTTATATCAAGTTTTCTTTATTTTAAGTAAATCGATTCTAAAGCAATATTCGTATTACCCTATCATTATGGTAGACTTACGGCTAATTTTTGGCAGAGAGAATCGTCATCTTGTTACACATTAAGTCCGTTACTTGTATCAAGCAAGAGCGTTGTTTGTTTGATGAACTTAATTTTAGCCTTAAAAGCGGTCAAATCATGCAGTTAGCTGGCCCTAATGGGGCTGGTAAAACATCATTATTGCGCATTATTGCTGGTTTTTCGCTGCCGGATGAAGGTGATATTTTATACCTAAATCAATCTATCAAAAAATATTATGACGAATATGCCAGAGACTTATTATTTATAGGCCATAAAACCGGTGTTAACGTACAACTTAGTGCACTTGAAAATGTAGCACATTGGTTGGCTATTAATGGTTATGTTGATACTCCTGATTTATACCCTTTATTAAGTAAGTTAGGTTTAGTGGGGCTGGAAGATGTGCCTGTAAGAATGTTATCTGCGGGTCAACAGCGGCGGGTGGCACTCGTTCGATTATGGTTATCTGAAGCGAAGTTATGGATTTTAGATGAACCTTTCACGGCGCTAGATAAAAACGGGGTTGCCTTTTTACAGCAACGTTTTACTGAGCACTTATCAAAAGGGGGCGCTATTTTGTTAACAACACACCAAGACTTAACCACCCACTTTAGTGACTTACAAACGTTGACTTTGGAGTACCGCCACTAATGATACGACAGCATTCATATTGGCAGTTATTTGTCGCGGTATTTAGCAAAGACGTTAAGCTCGCTTTTCGTCAGCGCGCTGAAATAGTTAATCCTATCTTGTTTTTTTTAATTGTTATCTCGTTGTTTCCATTAGCCATAGGGCCTGAGCCAGGCTTGTTATCAAGGATGGCACCGGGCATTATTTGGGTGGCGGCTTTATTATCGACCATGCTTGGCCTTGATAAACTGTTTAGAGATGATTACCACGACGGCTCTTTGGAGCAGCTCATTGCTTCGTCATACCCATTATCATTAACGGTACTGGGCAAAGTAGCCGCACACTGGGTGATCACCGGCCTCCCGTTAGTGCTAATGACCCCTTTATTTGCTTTACTACTAAATTTAGATACAACGGCCCTAATGGCTACGTTATTAACGCTATTATTGGGTACGCCTTTATTGAGCTTCATAGGCGCAATAGGGGCGGGCTTGACTGTGGGATTACAAAAAGGCGGCATTTTAATGAGTCTGCTCGTTTTGCCTTTGTATATTCCGGTTTTAATTTTTGCAACTTCCGCTATTGATACCAGCACTATGTCGCTGGATTACAGTGGTCAGCTTGCAATCCTTGGTGCAATGTTAGTCGTTGCGACTATCAGTGCGCCAATTGCCATATCATCAGCATTAAAAGTGAGTGTAAGTTAATATGTGGAAGTGGTTACATCCGTATGCGAAAGCAGAGCGAGCATATCAATTATGCAATACTCTACTGCCATATTTTGCAGTAGTAACGGTTATTAGTATGGTTGTTGGTTGGGTATGGGGATTAGGTTTTGCTCCTGCCGATTACCAACAAAAAGACAGTTACCGTATTATTTTTATTCACGTGCCCTCCGCTATTTTATCTATGGGCGCCTATTCATCAATGGCGATTGCAGCCATTGTTGCGCTTGTATGGCAATTACGCAATGCAGAGCTTGCGGTGATTGCAATAGCACCCGTAGGTGCCTGCATGACCGCAATAGCCTTAATCACCGGTGCTGCGTGGGGTAAACCTATGTGGGGTGCTTGGTGGGTATGGGATGCACGACTGACCTCTGAACTCATTTTGTTATTTTTATATCTAGGGGTGTTGTCTTTGTACCATGCCTTTGAAGATAAAAAATCAGCCGGTCGCGCCGCGTCTATTTTAGCTATTGTTGGGGTTATTAACTTGCCTATCATTCACTTTTCGGTGGAATGGTGGAATACCCTGCATCAAGGGGCAAGCATCACTAAGTTTAACCGTGACGCGGTAGATCCAAGTATGTTTTGGCCGTTAATGATTAATATTTTAGCCTTTGCCGCGTTTGTTGGTACTGTGACTTTAATTCGTCTTAAAAATGAAATTTTACACCGTGAAAAGCACCGCCCATGGGTGCGACAGTTGTTAACTAAGGGGTAATTATGCAGTTTGACTCGTTTTCAGATTTTATTGCAATGGGAGGCTATGGCTTTTATGTATGGCTTTCTTTTGGTACATGCGCATTAATTTTATTAGGCATTTTATTTAGCTCGTTACGCGACAAAAAACAAATTTTAGAGTCGGTAGAGCAGCAAATTGCGCGTGAAACTCGAATTAAAAATTCTAAGCAGGAGCAAACCACGTGAACCCTAGACGTAAAAAACGCCTTTTGGTTATTATTGCCGTACTCTTTGGTATTGGTGGATCAATTGGTTTAGTGTTGTACGCCTTACAAGAAAACATTAATTTGTTTTACACCCCCAGTGAATTAATTGATGGTAAAGGCCCGAATAAAGAAAAGCCTCATATAGGACAAAAGCTCCGCATTGGTGGTATGGTTGTCCCTGGTACAGTGCAAAGAAATGAGCAAAGCTTACAGGTAAGCTTTAAGTTGATTGATACTGGCCCATTGGTCACGGTGCGTTATCAAGGAATTTTGCCTGATCTATTTCGTGAAGGGCAAGGAATTGTTGCACAAGGTGTGTTAGTTGAACCTAACGTCATTGAAGCGTTTGAAGTACTGGCTAAACATGATGAAGAATATATGCCAGCCGAGGTTGCCGAGGCAGTAAAAGGAATTAAGCACGAGAAACCAAAATACAATTTAGATAGTGGGAGCTAATATGATCCCAGAACTTGGTTATTTTTCCCTAACATTGGCCATGGTACTGAGTATTCTGTTGTGTATTTTCCCACTTTGGGGTGCACACACAGGAAACCTTCGTTTGATGCGCGCTGCGCCATCACTTGCTATTGGTCAGTTTGCATTTGTTGCTTTGTCTTTTGCTGCGCTTATTTATGCCAGCTTAACCGATGATTTTACCGTATCTTATGTAGCGTATCACTCAAGTAGCACCTTGCCTTGGTATTATAAAATAACCTCAACATGGGGTGGCCATGAAGGCGCTATTTTACTGTGGTTATTAATGCAGGCCGGTTGGACCGCCGTTGTTGCTGTGCGTTCAAAGTCACTGCCTTGGGTACTTCGTGCTCGCGTATTAGGTGTGCTTGGCTTTTTAGGTGTCGGATTTATGATGTACACCTTGCTACTTTCAAGTCCGTTTGAACGTTTACTGCCCTATTTCCCTGTTGAGGGACGCGATTTAAATCCATTATTACAAGACCCAGGGATGATCATTCACCCTCCATTACTTTATATGGGGTATGTCGGTCTTTCTGTTGCTTTTGCCTTTGCTATTGCCGCGTTGTTAACCGGCAAGCTTGATAACACCTGGGCAAAATGGTCACGCCCATGGACAATGACGGCATGGGGCTTTTTAACCTTAGGTATCACCATAGGTAGTTGGTGGGCCTATTCAGAGCTAGGCTGGGGCGGCTGGTGGTTCTGGGATCCTGTTGAAAATGCATCACTCATGCCATGGTTAGTCGCAACCGCGTTACTGCACTCTTTAAGTGTGACTGAAAAACGTGGCGTATTTAAATCATGGACAGTGTTACTGGCTATTGCGGCATTTTCATTAAGTTTACTAGGCACCTTTATCGTTCGCTCAGGAATTATTGTTTCGGTGCATGCCTTTGCAACAGACCCTGATCGTGGCTTATTTATTCTTGGCTTTTTGGCCGTAGTTGTTGGCGGCGGTTTAGCGTTATATGGCTTGCGTGTCTCACAAGTTAAAAGTGAAGGGCGTTATAAGTTTGTATCGCGTGAAGTGGCACTTTGGTTAAACAATATTTTCTTAGTGGTTGCTACGTTAATTGTACTGTTAGGTACATTATTACCTATGGTGCACAAGGAAATGGGGCTAGGCAGTATTTCAATTGGCGAACCTTTCTTTAATAAAATGTTTGCTATTTTACTGGTGCCATTTGCTATTTTAATGGGCATTGGACCTTTCCTGCGTTGGAAGCAGAATAAGTGGGCCTTTTTACAAAATAAAATATTTGTAGGCGCATTAGTCAGTATTATCATTACCTGTGCGTGGTTATTTAGTAGCTATGAGGTAGTGACTCCATTAACACTTTTAGCAACCACGCTAGGTGTATGGATATTTATTGCCACTTTTATTGATTTATATACCAAAGCAGCGGTTCATGGCTCGCTTAAACTCGGTATAAAGCGCTTAGGTTTAAGCTATTGGGCAATGGTGCTGGGGCATGTTGGTTTAGCCTTTGTTATAGCGGGCATTACACTCACCTCGGCGTATTCAGTTGAGCGTGATGTATCAATGAAGCCTGGTGATAGCGTACAGCTAAATCAGTATCAATACCGCTTTGAAGGTGTGAAGACTATTCGTGGTGCAAACTACAGTGGTCATGCAGGTGTCGTGACGGTATTAAAAGGGAATGACACTGTAACGCGTTTATATGCAGAAAAGCGTCGTTACGATATTGGTATGCAATTTATGACCGAAGCCGCTATTGATGCCGGATTCACTCGTGATTTATATCTTGCGCTTGGTGAGCAACTAAGTGAAGGGGCATGGTCATTACGTATTTACCATAAGCCGTTTGTACGTTGGATGTGGATTGGCGGTATTCTGATCTCACTCGCTGGTTTTGTGATTTTATTCGATAAGCGCTATCGCGCCTCACCGCGAAAAGATGAAATAGAGGGGGCAGTATGAACCGTAAACTTATCGCAATTGCCCCTTTATTAATTTTTATCTTTATCTGTGTGTTTTTATACCAAGGGTTGTTTGCCAACCCGCGGGAAATACAAACAGGGCGAATTGGTCAAACGGTGCCTGCGTTTAATTTACCTGATTTAATGCAAGACGATAAACGTTGGACTGATGAGCAGCTAAAGGGTGACGTGTATTTGCTAAACGTTTGGGGCACATGGTGTCCGACGTGTTTAGCTGAGCTTGGCTATTTAACTAAGCTACGCGAGCAAGGGGTTAAAATTATCGGCTTGTATTATGTACAAAGTTACGACGCCGATTTTGATGGCCCATTTGATATGCAAGGGCTGCGTGATGATGTGAGTAATATGCTTTCACGTGCGGGCGACCCTTATCAATTTAATATTTTAGATTTAGAACGTTCATTGTCTTTAGATTTAGGGGTGTCCGGTGCACCAGAGACATTTTTAGTAGATAAAAATGGCACCATTTTGTTACATCACACTGGTGATATAAACCCTCGAGTTTGGCGTGCTAAGTTTGCGCCTATTATGCAGGAGCTGCAGCTATGAGATTGTTTTTATTAACCCTTAGCTTGTTTGTTAGTGTAGCTGCGTTTGCTCAGCAAGACCGTTATCAATTTGATAGCAACGAGCAAGCTGTTCGCTTTGAAGAGCTAACAAAAGAATTACGTTGCCCGAAGTGTCAAAATCAGAATATTGCTGACTCTGATGCTGTTGTCGCAAAAGACTTGCGCGAGCGAGTGCTGGCGTTGGTAAAAGATGGCAAAACCAAAGATGAAGTTATTGATTACATGATTGATCGATATGGCTATTTTGTTCATTACGATCCACCGGTAACACCTGCCACGTTAATACTGTGGGTACTTCCGGTACTCATCGTAATAATTGGGTTTGGCTTTATTGTGATTCGCCAACGTAAAGCGTCGGTAAAACAAACCTGGAGTGACGCTGATGAAGTGATGCTCAATAAGCTGATTAAACAAAATAAACATCAGGAGCAAAGTTAAATGATTTTAATGTGGGCGTCTTTTGCTTTACTCACACTCATTGCATTGCTGTTTATTATTGTGCCTTTTTTAAAAAAAGAGCGCATAGTAACCATCACCCATAACGCCAATGCACAGCTTATCAGCATTTATGAACAGCGTTTAGTTGAATTACAGGCAGATTTAGATAATCAACGTATAGACTCGCAAAATCACAGCGAAGCTATTATTGAACTAAAACGCCGTTTACTTAATGAATTATCGCCGGAGAAGTCACTAAATAGCCGTGGTGACAATCGTATATTTGCTTTAACAGGGGCGGCGTTTTTAATTGCATTAGCAGCTATTTTTTATGCAATGACAGGCAGCCAGCAACAAATTGCAGCTTGGCATGATGCAATGGATAACTTGGCCGATTATGGTCAGCGCGCCGTAATGCAAAAGGGCGAGCCATTAACTAAAAATGAGTTACAAGCGTTTGCCCTAGCACTGCGTACTAAGTTAAGCCAAAGCGGTGATGATGAAGTCGCTTGGATGTTGTTAGGGCGTGTTGCTTTAATGCTAAATGAATTTGATATGGCGAAACAGTCATTTGATAAAACATTAAAAATAAACCCTGATAATATGCAGGCGCTTGTTAGCTACTCTCAGGTGCTATTACTTGAGGGCAGTGAAGAGAACATGACTCGTGCAGCGGGTATGCTTTCTAAAGTACTGCAAGCTCAACCAAATAACCTTGATGCGATTTCGTTACTTGCACTGATCGCCTTTGAGAGAAAAGACTGGCTACAGGCAAAGGCAGCGTTTGAGGTGTTACTTGCAAGTATGGATGAGTCTGATACGCGCTATGCTATGATCAACCAACGTATTAGCGAAATCGATCTACAAATTGCTCAGCAAAACGTGGCAACCAGTGGCGATCAGTTAGCGGCTCAAAGTATTCAAGTTACCGTTGATATCGATAGCCAACTTGCAGACAAACAGCCCAATAACGGTATTTTGTTTGTGTTTGCTAAAGCGGCTAAGGGATCACCGATGCCTTTAGCCGTGGTCAAACTAACAGACTATAGCTTTCCAATTACGGTTGAGCTGAGCGATGCTAATGCCATGATGGCAGGGCTAAACTTATCGAGTGCGAGTGAAATTATCATTTCTGCGCGTATCTCTAATGATGATTCAGTTATGCCAAGCACTGGGGAGCTTGAAGGGCATTCTCAAGTGCTTGCTTCTAAAGAGGTGCGCCAAGTGCAACTGAACATTGATACATTAATACCTTAAGGATTTGAGATGTTAAAACAAGGCTTACTTTTATTATGTTTACTCACGTTATCGGGTTGTGCTCAAGTGCCTGAGAGTAAATATGATGAGCGCGATCCCATACAAAGTGTAAACAGACCTATTTATGACTTTAATATGGACGTACTTGATGCTTATATTTTAAGGCCTGCGGCAGTGGGTTATATAACAGTAACCCCACAGCCTGTGCGTCGAAGTATTGTGCATTTTACCGATAATATTACAGCACCGGTTGATATTATTAATGCGGGTCTGCAAGGAAAGCCAAGCAGTGCCGGAATTAATTTTGCGCGCTTTTTAGTGAATTCTACGGTGGGAGTGTTTGGCTTATTTGACGTTGCAAGTTCGTTAGGGCTTGAAGTAACTGATGAAGATTTTGGCCAAACCTTAGGTGTGTGGGGAGTAGGCGATGGTGCCTATTTAATGATCCCGGCAATGGGGCCATCAACTGCACGTAACTTAACCGGTGATGTTGTTGATAATGTGGTTTTACCTAAAATTGCACTGACTACACCACAAACAATTTTAGTGTTTGCGTTAAAGGCGGTTGAGGCAAGGGCGTCTTTAATGGCTCAAGAGGGTTTATTAAATGATTCATTAGACCCATACCTGTTTGTTAAAGACATTTACTTTCAGCGTCAGTTATATGAACTCTACGATGGCAATCCGCCAATAAAAGAAGAGCCTGAAGATTTTGACGAAGATTTCTTAGAAAGCCTTTAATAAAAATAAAAACGCCAGCAGATGCTGGCTTTTTGTTTATGGGTATTAAAGATATTTTAGCTATCGATCATCACTCGCATTTGCTCACTAACCCAGTTGAGTGCTTCGTGATATGCATCAGGCACTTCATCGCCTAAGTTTAATTGCTGGGCTTTATCGTTCGCAGCTTGCCAGTTACCCTGCTCATACAGAGTGACTAAGTTTAAGTATTCAGCAAGTAGTCCTTCATTTTTTAACAGCGCTGTTTTTATCTCATTAGACAAAGGTAATTTAAGCATTACGCTGTCCATTTCTTCATCTAATATCGCATCCATAAGCGACATCATGCCGGTTAAAAATGCTATTCCTGTATCTCTAAGTTTGCCATGTGAAATTGCTAAAAGCTCACAAAAACGCGCGCGTGTTAGCGACAACCTAATAAGCTCCAGAGGTTTGTCTGCAGAGACTTGTGCGGCAAATAATAAAGAGAGTAGTTTTTTTATTTCAGCCGCGCCCAATACAATAAGCGCTTGTTTTATAGTGTTTATTTCAGAGCGGCGAGCAAATGCTGCCGAGTTTGAGTAGCGTAGCAGCTTATACGATAAGTTAACATCACGCTCAAATACATCGGTGATTTTTTTAAGATCCATTTCTACGCTGGAAGTTTCATAGAGTAGCTCAGCCAGTGCCATGCCCGATGGCGGTAATGCCTTGCTTTGCACCATTTCTGGTTTTGAAAAGAAAAAGCCTTGAAAGTATTCAAAACCTAGTTCAAAAGCTTGATTGTAAAGCGCGTAAGTTTCAACCTTTTCAGCAAGTAATTTTATATGTGGATAAGGTTTTAAATCCTCTATGATCGTTTTAACGTTTTCAATATCACAAGTTAAAAAATCGACTTTAATAATATCGATAAACGGATAAAAGTGCCGCCATACAGGTTGATGTGCATAGTCATCTAGCGCTAGCGTATAGCCTTTTTCTTTTAGGTCTTTAACAATTGCCAATAAGCGTTTACCTGGCTGGACGGTTTCGAGTATTTCAATTACCACCCCATCTTTGTTTAAAAGGGTTGGGTAGTCTTTTAACAAGGTGTCTAAGGTAAAGTTAATATAAGCGGGTTTATTATCAGTTAAATCTTCTAAGCCAAAGTTAAATTGACTGCCTTCAATCAGTCTAGACGTGGCTTCATCGCCGTCAATATCTGGAAATACGTTATCAACTCCATCACGAAATAAAAGCTCATAGCCAATTAGTTCTTTATTACGATCTAAAATAGGTTGCCGAGCAGCGTAAAAATACATATAGGATTCCGAAAGAGTAGAAATTGATTAACATTGTAATAATATATTGGAAAACATTCAAAATAGCATCGGTAAAATGAATTATTATTAATGAAATATCATGGCTTAGGTGATTTTTATTAATCTAAACTCATTGTTTTTTATTCTATTTGTTTTAAAAGCGAGCGAATAGATGGTTTTTTATCTACTTAAATTAGCGGGTTGGAGTTATTAGCAATTACCGTGTTATAGTTCAGTAGAAAGCTTTTATTCCAATACTGTCTTAATTATAAGATTTCAAGAGTCATTATTTGGATTACAAGCCTGTTATTACTTTTTTAAGTGGAGGCGAATTTGGAAACAGGAATGATTATTTCACTGGCATTATATTTTATTGTAATGCTGGGAATAGGACTATACGCATATAAGCAATCTACCAGCGATATATCAGGGTATATGCTAGGTGGTCGTAATTTAGCCCCCAGTGTTGCTGCCTTATCAGCGGGTGCATCAGACATGAGTGGTTGGTTACTTATGGGCCTACCTGGCGCAATGTACTTGTTTGGGCTTAGCAAGGTTTGGATTGCTATTGGCTTAGTATTAGGCGCATGGGCAAACTATTTCTTAGTCGCCCCAAGACTGCGTGTTTATACTGAAAAAGCAAATGACTCTATTACCATCCCTGATTATTTTGCAAATCGTTTTGATGATAACAAGAATATCCTCCGTGTGATCTCTGCAATTGTTATTATTGTGTTCTTTACTTTGTATACTTCATCAGGCGTAGTCGCCGGTGGTAAGTTATTTGAAAATTCATTTCAGATGAGTTACGAAATGGGTTTATACATCACCACGGGTGTGGTTGTTGTTTACACCTTATTTGGTGGCTTTTTAGCGGTTAGCCTAACAGACTTCGTGCAAGGTTGTATTATGTTTATCTCCTTGCTTGCAGTACCTATCGCTACTTATATGATGCTAGATCAGCCATTTATGGATACTTTAGCAAATGCAAATTACCAGCAGTTGTTAAGTTCACCAAAAGCCAGTGAAATCCATTCATTGAATATGCTTGATTGGTTTGCTGGTGGTTCTACCATTGCTATTATTTCTGCGATGGCTTGGGGCTTAGGCTACTTTGGTCAGCCACATATTATTGTTCGCTTTATGTCTATTCGCTCAGTAAAAGAAATGCCAACTATGCGTCGTATTGGTATGTCTTGGATGACACTATCTGCGATTGGTGCGGTATTTACCGGTTTATTTGGTGCTGCTTTTATGATTGAAAACCAAATGCCTATTGCCGATAAAGAGACCATTTTCTTAGTATTAGCTGAACTTATTTTCCACCCATTAATTGCTGGTTTCCTACTGGCTGCTATTTTAGCTGCGATTATGAGTACGATTTCATCGCAATTATTGGTGTGTTCAAGCTCGCTTACTGAAGACTTCTACAAGATTTACTTAAACCGCGATGCCTCGCAAACTGAGCTGGTGTTAGTAGGGCGTATTAGCGTAATACTGGTCGCGTTATTTGCTATTTACTTAGCGTATGACCGTAATAGTTCAATACTTGATTTAGTTAGTAACGCATGGGCTGGTTTTGGTGCTGCATTTGGTCCACTTGTCTTGTTGAGCCTTTACTGGAAACGTATGAACTTAAAAGGGGCTATTAGCGGTATGGTTGTTGGTGCTTTAACAGTGCTTGTATGGATTTATGCGCCTATTACCATTAACGGTGAGAGCTTAAGCAGTGTAATTTACGAAATCGTCCCAGGCTTCATTTTAGCGAGTATTGCTATTGTGGTAGGAAGCCTTGTGACAGCTGAACCGAAAAAAGAAATTACTGATCTGTTTGATGAAGTTGAATCGTCATTGTAACTGATTAGCTAACGTAAAGTGTTGGTTTTTATAAATGCCAATCAGTTTAACTGGTTGGCATTTTTTATTGGCTTACCTTTAGAAAAGACCATTCATCTCGTTTAAACAGCTGAGATTATGACGCTTAATCACCGATTACTCGCCTTTAGCTATTATTATTTAAAGGCATAAAAAAACTGAATTCGAATACCGAATTCAGTTTTTTTAATAATTACTATTGAGCTTTTAAAAGTACTAACTCGCTGCTTTATCTTTTATATCCGCAACGTTATCTGACTTTGTTTTTTTAGCCTTGGCGGGTACTTCTTTACCACCTTTAAGTACGGCCATAAAGTCGTCTTTACTTTTTGCAATCTCCAGCGCGAGCGACTCAACCTGTTGTTCACTTAGTGGTACATCTACTTTTTCAAGCATGAGTTCTAGTGACTCGGCAATATCGAGCATTTTGTCATAGGCATCAGCTTCTTTTTTAGTAGTAAACGTCATGCGCTCGACTCCGTTTCGTTCTACAACATATTTAACAACAACAGCCATGATTTCTCCTGCTTACTTACGTGGCAATATGATTATTTTAAATCATTAGATTACTGTTTTTATATACAGTACAAGCTTGCGCGTGGTTTTGCAAGCTTTAGCCTTAGTTTATCTGCAGCTTGGTTGACAATAAAGAGTAACTCTACTTTATTTATTAAGTCACTTTATAACGCGTTGCAGTAAAGGAGTCGCAAGGAGTGATTGTTACCGTTAGTACTTAGTAACCACAACGTTATGTAAAAGTGCTGGGTGTAAATAATCAACGAATGTTCATGTGAGAACACAAAAGGAAATAGTATGAAATTAATTAAAATCATCTCATTAGCCGCTGCTTTATGTTTATTACCTTTGGGTACCACCTTTGCGCAAAGCGATATGCTATCAAAGCAGGTGCAATCAGCCGTGGTTAATATTAATACTGCTGATTTAAAACAGTTAATTAAGTTACCAGGTGTCGGCAAGAAAAAAGCACAGGCAATTATCGATTATAGAGAAACCAATGGTGATTTCGCATCACTTGAAGATCTAGCTAAAGTAAAAGGGGTGGGTAAAAAAATGCTAGCCAAACTTGATGGAAAGGTGGCGTTTTAACTTAAAAGGGCGCTATGCGCCCTGATCAAACTGTTTTAAGGCAGCACCAAGGTGCTTTTTAGCAAAATTAACATCTACGGGGGCGGTTAGTAGCGGGTAGCTTAAACCAGCGACAATCAAAAAGGGCACGAGTAGCCATCCTTCAAAAAGGGTAAATATTAAAAAAAATGGGCTTAGTAGCATAAGCTTTACAATACGCATTAACACTCTGTCACTAGGAGAGAGCATACTTAACGAGATCGCAATAACGGTTTGTCTTTGACGAACTTTTAAGTGTTTAAGTTCGTCAACGTGGCTTGAAAAAAAAGTAAACATATTAAAGTGACTTTTTAGAGATTAATCGACTGGCCACTAACGCAAAAAGTGTGGCGGTAAACAATACAAAAATAACTTCCATCCATGCTGGCATACTTAAGCCTGCAAATTGCCAATCTATGTTTCCGCAATCACCGGTTGCCTCAAAAAATTGCGGTATCCAATGATGTAATGGCATAAACTCTGGAAAATTTGGCTCAAACTCACAGCTAAATGCGAAGGGGTCAGTGGTTGTTTGCATTTCAATGTGCTCACGAGCTATTAGTAACCCCCATACACTTGAAACCCCCCACACTGTATAAGCGATAATACGGACTACGAGGTTGTTTGGTTTACTGGCGCCAATAATACCGGCAAAAAGTAAGCCTAATACCGCGGTGCGTTGGTAAATACACATAATGCACGGTGCTAATCCCATGTTGTATTGAAAAAAGAGCGCGATGACTTCAAGCAGAAAAACAATCCCACTGAATAATAACCAAGGTGTACGTTGAGTACTTAGATTAGCAAGCCAGTTCATAACAAATCCGTATTTAAATAAGGGCTTAGATTATGACGTAGGATAAACAGCGGAGCAAGTAAAAGGGAAAAAGTGAGGTGCTATGAAATTTCCTAGCTCCTCAAAGTCGGGGAAGCTCTTAATGCCCAGAATTCGCTACAGGGATGTGGTGTTGTATTATCCCCCAGTCATAAAACAAACTGGTTATTTCACTCAAGCCAAAATAAGTCGCGCTTAACCCAACAAAGGTAAGCACAAAAGTGTAAGGTAAAGCCATATACACCATTCGACCGTAAGATAGGCGTAACACGGGAGCTAGTGTTGATGTCAGTAAGAATAAGAAAGCAGCTTGACCATTAGGGGTGGCCACGCTGGGTAAGTTTGTGCCGGTGTTTATCGCCACTGCAAGTAAATCAAATTGGTCTCGAGTTATTTGACCTGCTTTTAGAGCTGCAGCAACTTCATTTATATATACAGTGCCGACAAATACATTATCACTGACCATTGAAAGCAATCCATTAGCGATAAAAAACATCACCAATTGTAAGTGCCCTTCAAATGTTAGTACCCAAGTAATCACAGGAGTAAAGAGTTGTTGATCGATGATTACTGCAACCACACTAAAAAATACACAAAGTAGTGCAGTGAAGGGGAGGGCCTCTTCAAAGGCTTTACCGAGTTGGTGCTCTTCTATTATACCGGCAGACGACGTGGCTAAAATAATCACCGATAAGCCAATTAAGCCTACGGTTGCTAAATGTAACGCTAAGCCAGTAATTAACCAGATAGCGATAAGTGCTTGAATTGTGAGGTTAACTCTATCGCGTTTGGTGCGTTTTTTATCAAGTGTTTGTGCATGGTTTTTTAAAATAGCATGAATTGTTTCTGGCAGTTTTGCACCATAGCCAAAGGTTTTTGTTTTTTCTAATAAAAAGGTCGTTAATAAGCCCGCAAAAAGCACGGGTAAAGAAACGGGCAGCATTCTTAAAAAGAACTCACCAAATAGCCAACTTGCTCGCTCTGCAATAATTAAGTTTTGTGGTTCACCAACCATAGTACACACGCCGCCAAGTGCGGTCCCAATCGAGGCATGCATGAGTAAATTACGTAAAAAAGCACGAAACTCTTCAAGCTCTTGACGGTTTACCTCTTTTACTTGGTTATCATCGTTAATATCGTGCTCACTGATAAAATCTTTTCCTGAAGCCACCTTGTGATAAATACTATAAAAGCCCATGGCCACCGCAATAACAACCGCCATTACAGTCAGGGCATCCA
The DNA here is from genome assembly GCF_030407565.1 of Pseudoalteromonas sp. APC 3694. Lineage (NCBI taxonomy): Bacteria > Pseudomonadati > Pseudomonadota > Gammaproteobacteria > Alteromonadales > Pseudoalteromonadaceae > Pseudoalteromonas > Pseudoalteromonas sp. APC 3694. The sequence continues at coordinate 26,727 of NZ_JASDDE010000001.1, read as the reverse complement.
AAAAAGCTGATAAAAACGCAGCAGCTATTGCAAAGGCAAGCGATAAAACGGTCTTACTTCTTACTGAAACCACTAACTTGGTAAAAATATACAGCAGCAGATCTTTCATGAAATAAATACCGGCAACCATAAAAATAAGTAATAAAAGCACATCTAGGTTTTGTGCTATTTCATGTTCAACTTGCATGGTTGATGTCATACCAATTAATAGTGCCTCAATGGCAAGTAGACCACCAGGTTGCAGTGGGTAACACTTGAGCGCCATGGCCAGTGTAAAAATAAACTCAATAACCAGTATCCAGCCAGACAAATAAGGGCTTAATTGAAACAGCAGCGGGTTAACTATTAAAAATGCAATAATGGTGTATTTATACCATTGAGGTGCTTTACCTAAAAAATTTATAAACATTGCAGATGGGACACTCTGTTGCATGATTTTACCCTAGGAAGGCGTTTAATAGTCTGGTTAATGTCATTAACTTAGTCCAGCTTATAGAGGGTGTAAACAACTAAATAATAATAGTCAAAGTGTCTGGTATGAATAATAGGTTGGCATTCATATTGTGTTTAAAACCTATCGGTAAAACTAGCGAATCATACAAGTAAAGTTGCCTTTTTAATCACATACCTAGGTAATTTAACTTACTTTACTTGTTAGTTGTGGCTTGTCTGGTACAATCAGTCAGTTAATCGTATGTAGCGATGTGATGTGGATTAATTCGAGTAGGAATTGAATGAGAATTTTTAAAGCGAAAAGCCCAGCAGGATTTGCTGAGGAATACATAGTAGAGTCAATCTGGAATGGTGATTTTCCTCCAGGTTCAATTCTGCCTGCTGAGCGTGAACTCTCAGAGTTAATTGGTGTTACTAGAACCACATTACGTGAGGTATTACAACGATTAGCCAGAGACGGTTGGTTAACAATACAACATGGTAAACCTACTCGCGTTAATAACTTTTGGGAAACCTCAGGATTAAATATCCTTGAAACACTGGCACGTTTAGATGAAGATAAAATGCCAGAGCTAACCGATCAGTTACTTTCAGCACGTACTAATATCAGCGCAATTTATACCCGTGCAGCTATAAAACTTGCACCAGAGCGTGTTATCGAAATTTTATCACAAAGCGACGAATTAGAAGACAGCGCGCAAGCGTTTGCAGATTATGATTATAAAGTTCATCATGAATTAGCTGTTGCCGGTAACAATCGCATTTATGTGCTCATCCTTAATGGCTTTAAAGGTTTTTATTCTAAGATTGGTTGTCATTACTTTTCAGATCCTCGCACTCGCGAGCTTGCACGCCAGTTTTATAAAGACTTAACAAAGCTTGCTGAGAATAAAGAGCACGATGGTGCAATATTCATGATGCGTAAATATGGTCATCAAACCGGTGAAATATGGCAACATATTCGCGGTGATATGCCTAGCGATATTATGGATTAGTAAAAAAAACCTGCTTTAAGCAGGTTTTTTATGATTAAAAATCAGTCCATTTATCAAGCGTTCGCTATTTTAGAACGATGCTATCTATAAATACGATTGTTAATTTATTTTTGATACTCATAGAATAACGTTTAATTAAATATGGTTGCTATTGTAATTTTAAAATTAGTGCCCATATTAGTAATCAGTATTGCGTAAGCAATTGACAATAAACTCAAAATATTTGGAGAATAAAATGGGTGTATTAGTAGGCCGCCAGGCACCAGACTTTACCGCTGCAGCTGTTCTAGGTAACGGTGAGATTGTAGATAGCTATAACCTTCACGAAAAAATCAAAGGTAAAAAAGCAGTAATCTTTTTCTACCCACTGGATTTCACTTTTGTATGTCCTTCTGAGCTTATTGCTTTTGATAAGCGTTATGCAGAATTCCAAAAACGTGGTGTAGAAGTAATTGGTGTTTCAATCGATTCACAGTTCTCACACAACGCATGGCGTAACACGGCTGTAGCAGACGGCGGTATTGGTAAAGTTCAATACGCACTAGTTGCAGACGTTAAACACGAAATCTGTAAAGCATACGACGTTGAGCACCCAGAAGCCGGCGTTGCATTTCGTGGTTCTTTCTTAATCGACGAAGAAGGTAACGTACGTCACCAAGTAGTGAACGATTTACCACTGGGTCGTAACATCGACGAAATGATCCGTATGGTTGATGCACTAGCATTCCACAGCGAGCACGGCGAAGTATGTCCTGCTGGTTGGACTGAAGGTAAAAAAGGAATGGACGCAAGCCCTGAAGGCGTAGCTAAATTCTTATCTGAAAACGAAGGCGAGCTATAATTTAGCTCTTTAGTTTAAGATAAAAAAACCGCCATATTGGCGGTTTTTTTTATTGCTTTTTAATTAAAACGAAAAGCTCACTTTAGTGTAAATATAACGACCTCGAGGGTTATGTACACCCGATGCGTAACCATACAGATCTGAATCACCATCACCAATTGCAAATGGTGGCTCTTCATCAAATAAGTTGTTCACACCTAGCGATACTTTAGCTGACTCAGTAATACGGTATGATGTTTGTAAATCTACCAGTACTTGTGAATCAACAGTACGCGATGTATTGCTATCGAAGTCTAAGTTACCATCGAAGTCGATATCTGGCGTATCTTCAAACTCACCCACATAACTAATGTTCATGTTTGTGTTGAACTGTCCAATTTCCCAGTTAGTTGAGAAAATCCAGCGGTGCTCTGGGTAACCATATTCACCGGTATAATCGCGGCCGTCTTTTTCAAATTTATCTTGATAAGCCCATTCTAAATTGAATTTTAGTAAGCCTAAATCATCCAGTGAGTGATTGTAGTTTGCTGAAATATCAACGCCCGAAACTTCTTGTGATGACACGTTTTCAAAAGTACTAAAAATCTTTTGAATAGTTCCTAGGCTGTCTGTACCTGATGGTGGTAAGCGAACACATACGGTACTATTTTGGTTATTACACTCTGAGTTGTAAATTGGACCAAACTCTTGCTCATCAATTTTATTGTCTTGGGTGATACTCCATACATCTACACTCAAACCAAAGTCAGTTGTAGGTGCCCAAATAAAGCCGACGTTCCAAGATTCAGACTCTTCAGCCTCTAAGTCAGGGTTACCGGCAAATTCAATGTTGTAATCTAGTGCATCACAATCTTTACCCGTTGCGTCACAACGGTAATTATCGATAAAGAACTGGCTCTCTTGAGATGGCCCTAAACCTACTTGTGCAAGTGACGGAGCTCTAAAGCCTTGCGCCCAAGAACCACGCACTGTGATTTCATCTGTAGGTGCCCAGCGTAAAGCAACTTTAGGGTTGGTTGTGGTACCAAAGTCACTGTAATCATCGTAACGACCAGCAAGTTGTAGCTCTAAGTTCTCAGCAAGTGGAATTGAAAACTCTACATAGGCAGCGTATTGGTCACGCTCTGCTGCAGCTGACACAGACTCGGTACCAAAGATTAATCCTCGTTGGAATTGATCATCTGGCGTATCCGTTACGTCTTCTTCGCGGTATTCAATACCGGCCGCCATCATGACAACATCATCACCAAAGCTAAATGCTTCACCTGAAATGTTAGCATCGAACGACGTCATATGAGACTCGCCTTGACGAACCAAGCTCGTAGTAATTCTATCAATTACAGCCGGATCGTTGTAAGTGCCGCCGAATGGGTTGTAGTTACCAGCGTCAATTTCTTGCTGTAAGAAGTCGGTACGTACCCAACCTTGTGAGCGATTGCCTGTTTGTAACGACTTACTACGTCCTTTTTGTACCGCTGTTTCCCAGTTCCAATCGTTTATTTCACCTTTTAAACCGGCAACAAAACGTAATGTGTCTGATTCGATATCCCATTGACGCGCACCCGCATCTACGGTTCTGTAACGACCTATTTCAATATCTTGGCCGAATGGGTTATTAGGGTGACTACCTGGTACTGTTAAACCCGCATCTTCATCAAGTGGCGTTGGGGCACCTGCTGCAATTGAGCTGTTATGCTGAACGGCCATTTCTAAGAAGCCCGTTATGCCATTATCAAAGCGGTATTCAAATTGTGAAATAGCACCTACACGTTCTGATGCCGGTGCAATATAGCCAAATGGACCATAGTCAAATAAACAACTGCCACTTGGTGTTGCATTTTCTGCAGGACACGCAGGGTCAATTGTTTTAACGCCATCAACATAAAAGTAGCCTGGGAAGCCACGTGATGAACGAAAATCTTCACCGCCATATGGAGATTGATTAGCAGTACCTAAACGCCCCATTTCATCTGATGATAAAGAGGTGTTTTTAAAGTAATCAATAATAACGGATGCGCTACTTTTTGCACTAGTAGTACCCCAAACAATACTGGCTGTAGTTTCTTCATAGTTAGGGCCATCTGTGCCGCCGTAACCTAAGTTTACTTCAATACCGTCAATATCTTTTTTCAAGATAACGTTTACAACACCCGCTACAGCATCAGAGCCATAGATTGCTGAGGCGCCATCTTTTAAAATATCAATACGTTCGATTGCTGAAACAGGAATACTGTTGATATCAACGAATGAGTTGGTGATCCCTTCAGCAAATGCGCTGATTGCAACACGACGACCATTAATAAGTACCAAGGTAGCATCGGCGCCTAAGCCACGAAGGCTGACGGCAGCTGAGCCATTTGCGGTTGAGTCTTGGTTATTACCACGGGTTGAAAAGGTACCATTACCTGCAACAGGCATTCTTTCAAGAAGCTGTTGTAAGTTGTCATAACCCATGTTTTCGATGTCTTCTTTATTAATAGATTGTACTGGAGACGGGCCTTCGATGTCCGAACGCTTGATACGAGAGCCTGTTACTTGAATACGTTCTACTTTTTCTGCAGTTTGCTGTGCAGCATAAGTCGTTGTGCTAAAACCTGCTGACAATGCGATAGTAGCACCGATGATTAAGCTTGGTGTAAATGCAATTGATTGCTTCATCCTTAAGTCCTTGTTGATATGTTATAATTTACTTGTTTTACAAGTCTAATTATTAATACCATGTAACTTAAATGTTATCAATTGGCCGCAAAGATGATTTTGTTATCTGCACTAATATGTACTGATTTTCTCAATAAAGGTAAACGATAGGATGCTCGCTATTTGGCGCTGTAACGTGATTTAGTTATTATTGATAAACAAAACGCCGAGCGACTTTAATTTGTAATAATTTGTATTTTCCTAAAAATTTAACAAAAAAAAGCCTAACATGATGTTAGGCGTTTTTATTTAAACTTTATGTTTCATTAAGCGTTCTTTTTCACGGGACCAATCTTTATTTTTACCGTCTTCACGTTTGTCATGCATTTTCTTACCTTTCGCTAAATGGAATTCAAGCTTTACCCAGCATTTTTTCCAATACATAGCTGTGGCAATTAATGAATAACCATCACGCTCGGTTGCACCAACCAAACGGTCAAGTTCACGTCTGCTTAGTAATAATTTACGATAACGCAGCGGGTCGCAAATAACATGGGTTGATGCACTATTTAAAGGCTGGATTGTACTGCCTAATAAAAACGCTTCACCGTTTTTAAGATGAATATAAGTTTCAGAGATATTTACTTTACCTGCTCGGATACTTTTTACTTCCCAGCCTTGGAGTTCAATACCTGCTTCAAACTTGTCGTGTAAAAAATACTCGTGTCGCGCTTTTTTATTTAGCGCGATGGTATTACTTGTCGATTTTGATGAATTTTTCTTAGCCATAGTGCCCTATAATATACGTTATACGAGATGTTTTACATCGATTTTTTTAAATTATACATGCAAAAGCGAAGGATTCATTTAAGCGCGATGAAAGTTTGGGGAAACGCACAAAGCTTGCTAAAATTCCTGCACACAGTTGGGAGTGAGTATGCCACAAATAGAAAAAAGTGCGCTGGTTATGTACAGCACTAAAGAGATGTTTGATCTAGTCAATGATGTAGAAGCTTATTCGCAGTTTTTACCTAATTGTTCAGACTCAAAAATTATTAAGCAGCATGATAATAACATGACCGCCAGTTTAGAAATATCTAAAGCCGGCATAAAAAAATGGTTTACCACTGAAAATACGCTAATTGATGAGCAAACGGTGATGCTTCGCTTAGTTGATGGGCCTTTTAAAACCTTACAAGGTCGTTGGCATTTTCAGCAATTAGATGCACATGCGTGCAAAGTACATTTACAGCTAGACTTTGAATTTTCTAGTAAGTTAATAGAGCTTGCGTTTGGTAAAATTTTTAATGATGTGGCTAAAAATATGGTGAGTGCCTTTACTCAACGTGCAAAAGCGGTATATGGAGAGCGTGCATGATCAATATTGAAATTGTATTTGCGTTGCCAACGAAAGCAACCACGTTAAATATAGAAGTATTCCAAGGTACCACCGCAGAGCAAGCAGTGATTCAATCAGGTATTATTAAGAAGTGCCCTGAGATTGATGCAACCGCTTTAACTTTAGGTGTATGGAACAGAACGGTAAAGCTTAATCATGAGCTTAAAGACGGCGATAGAGTTGAAATTTACCGCCCATTAATTGCCGACCCTAAAGATGCCCGCAGAAAGCGCGCCGAAAAAGCCAAAGAAGAGGGCCGCGCAAATAAAGTAACTGGTGGCCGACCGTTAGAACGCTAGATACAAAAAAGGTGAGCCATGCTCACCTTTTTAAATTAAACCCAAATGGCTTATTGCTCTAAAGGGGTTGTAAAGTTTTCTGGTTGCTCATAGTCACCAGATACCGTTACCAACTTTTCATTTTCAAAGTTTAATACTAATGATTTATATTGTTCATTAGCGCGCCCTTTATTAAAGCTGTAAACGTAACGCCAAGTATTTTTATCGAAGGCGTCTTCGGCAATCGGTCTGCCTAGTACATAAATTACTTGCTCGCGAGTCATATTAACGCGAAGCTTATCAACGTCTGATTGTTCTAAAAAGTTACCTTGAGGGATGTTGATTCTGTACACCCAGCTAGAACAACCTGCGGCTGAACTAAGCGTTAAAGCGACAATAAGCCAAAGAGAAAAAGTTTTTAACGACTGCATTGTTAGTTGTGATCCTTATTTTTTATAATCTGCATGATACCGATTAGTCACTCAAGGTAAAACCCTTTTGAGTAATTGTTTTTGTTTAGCGCGTTAAGGCGAGGTTTTGACCATTAATAATCAAAAAAGTTTAAACGATGAGTTGTGCAATAGTAAAAGTAAACCGGCTGTTTGGTCACTGTATATTGTGCAAACACGGTTTGGTCATTGGTATACCGGCATTACAGTTGATGTAGCGCGTCGTTTAGCAACGCACCAAGCGGGTAAAGGGGCAAAAAACCTCAAAGGGAAAGGACCGCTGGTGCTCATTCATCAGCAACAAGTTGGGACTAAAAGCGACGCAAGTAAATTAGAATATGCGATTAAAAAACTTCCACGGGCAAAAAAAGAGGCTTACGTTGCTGCTTTTAAGGAGGGACTGAATACCTCAGGGTTTGTCAAAAGCTGATTAATAAATGCCTCAATTAGCAATACCGCTTCTTGATAAAGAGTAGTGTTAATATTTTCGAGCGTATTTTTTGCTGTTTTGGTCGCAACAATATTTACGCCTTGCGCCTTAGAAAACAGCCCTGATGGATAAGTAAAAGGTTGTTCAATAACCGTTAGTTGATGCTCTTTAAAGCGTGCTTTTAAATATTCTCTGGTGAGTAAAGCCGAGTGACTATTCGTTTTTCTGCCTGCTAATTTAGAGCTGGTTAGCGTTGTTAAATCAGTGAATAACTGCGGCTCAATCGGCTTTGAGAGTCCACTCCAACTTATAAAAAATACAATGCAGGTTAAACTAAATAATTTAATAATGATTCGCCTTAACGATAAGTGATTTTAATGCGATGAGTTTATTATCATAGCGTTGTTTGTCATGTGTAAAGTCTGCTTTTTTTCTGGCTTTACGCAAATGAAATTCCGCCCTAGCTATATTATTTAACTCAAAGTAACTTCGCGCCAGTCCAAAGTGGCTTTCATGTAAGGTTGGTGACATGGCGGTTACCCTTTTTTTGAAAGCAATGAGGTTGCAAAACGGGCTTGTCGGCTATTGGGGTCAAAATCAATAATTAAACGCTTATTACGCTGATAAACAAGTGAGCTGTCTTTGAGTTTCGTTTTATTGTCTATAGCAAGGTTGATATGCCCAGTGAGTAAATTAAACCCCTGATTTAGTGACCAATACTCCGCAATGTGTACTTTTTGAAAGCGGGCCTTAAGGCCTAAATGTTTGGCCAAGCTATACGCTAAAATAGAGAGTGAAAGACAATTGGCGTTTAAGTTTTGATAGATCTGAGATGCGGTTTGTGTCGTGGTGGATTGATAAGATAAAGCGCTATCGCCATTTGTGAGTAAAAAACTAAGTAGGCTATACGCTATTTCATCAACTGATTTACTCGATTGTACGTAAGCATTTAATTGCTGTTTGAGGTCGTCGTCGAGTTGAAATATTTGTTGCTCAGACTCTACAAGCTGCTGTTGTAATTGCATGGGAGGAGTAATAGTGGGGATTGGCACACTTATATTGGCGTTATCTGTGGTGCTACAAGCACACAGAGCCATCAGAATCAGTAAATAATGTTTACCTTGGAGAGCATTCATATACACCTCTGTACAAAAAACACTTAAGTATAGTGGTTATTTTGTACAGAGGTTATTTTTTAATGTAACACTCTATTTAACGTTGCTGATTAAACGTAGCAACGAGTGCATCAAGTGTTTGTGCGCTGGTGGCTAAATCACGAATTGCTTGCTCGGTATTGATTTGTTCACTCATTGATTTATCACTGATCTCACTTATTTGCTCAATACTACGACCCACATCATTTACAACGCTATTTTGCTGTTCTGTAGCGGTGGCAATTAGAGTTGCCATATCGTTAATTTCATTGGCTGTTTCAGTAATGTTATTAAGTAACTCAACCGAGTTTTGCATTGCGCTAACGCTTTGTTGGGCTTTATTTTTTGATTGGCTGATATCATTTACAACATCATCTGAAATTTGAGTGAGCTCTTCAATCATAGATTGAATTTCAGTGGTTGATTGCGACGTACGATTTGCAAGTGCTCTTACTTCATCAGCAACGACAGCAAAGCCTCGTCCATGTTCACCAGCTCGGGCAGACTCAATAGCTGCATTAAGTGCCAATAAGTTGGTTTGTTCAGATATACCTCTAATTGAATCCACAATACTAGCGATATCAATAGTCTTTTTAGAAAGTAAAGCAACTTGCTCGGTTATGCCGTCAATGTCGCTGGCAAGGGCTGAGATTGTCGTTTGGCTTTGTAACACTTGTTGATGGCTTTGCTTGGTGTTATCGCGGCTATCGTTGGTTAACTTAGCTGCATTGGCAGCACTTTGCGCTATTTCTTGCACTGTAGCGCCCATTTCATTAATGGCTGCTGCAACTGAAATAGTTTGCTCTTTTTGCTTATCAAGGGCTAAGGAGTTTTGCTTGGCTTGCGCAAATACATGATCTGAGCTGTGGCGAATTCCATGGCTTTCATTGGCTACTTGCACAATAGCGGTTTCTATTTTTTCAATAAATTGATTAAAGCCGGTGGTTAAATTATTTAGCTCAGGTTGGGGAGATGTTGGTAAGCGATAGGCTAAGTTTGCATCGCCACGCCCTAAACGCGAAAATAGCTCAGCCATTGTTGATAACGGTGAAGCTAAAGAGCGAGCTAATAAGTAACTGATCACGCTTGCGATTAGCGCAGTGATGATAGTGAAGGTGAATATTTGCCACTCTAGGGTATTTACACTAGAAAACACTTCGCTTTTTGGGACTTGAGCTAATACAAATAAGTCAGTGTTTTTAATCGGTGTAGCTGCAATGAGTGTGGCTTGCCCGTTGATATTTACTTCCTCTAAAGCGAAGCCATTTTTATCAAGTAATTTGTTATGAATATTAGCGCTGTAAATACTATCTATATTCACCTTAGCGACTTTGTCTGCATCTTTATGTAACTGTATTAAGCCGTTTTTATCGGCAATAAACACAAACCCTGATTGCTCAATTTTAAATTGTTGTAGCAGCTTTTGCATATCTGTAATGCTTTTTGCTAAGCCTGCCAAGCCTAAACCATTAGGCTGTTGGTGGTTAACAAACATTTTTACATCGTTTTCAGACTCTTGATAAATACTAATTGAGTAAGGTTGCTTTGATTGAGTAAAAGCAAAAAACCAGCCATCTGCGGCATCATTTTTTAAAACACGTAAAAAGCCATCTTGGTTCCAATATTGTGCGGTGTTTTTATTCGCCCACGAAGCCGTGGCAAGATCGTATTGATCAACCAAGCGATTGAGCTCTTTAAGTAATAGCGTGTCGTTGTTGTTGCCAGTATTTGCCCAATTTAAAATAAAGGTATTGGCCGAAAGTTGCTTTGCTGCCCCAAGAAGTTCATTGATCTCGCCACCAATATGATTACTTATTGTTTGTAATTTACTTGGCAGTTCTGATTCGATCATGCGTTGCTCAATAATATTCTTTGAGTTATGCAAAGACGTCAAACCAATTAATACAGCAACACAAATAGCAATAATGCTTCCAAGCGCTGTTATTTTTTGAGTAATAGAGAGATTTTGTATCGTCATGATAATGCTTATATTTACAACTGAGGCAATGAGAGGAATTATTTTAGCACATTATTTATTTTCAGCTATTGATGATTAATTTGCACTTAAAAAAGCCCACAGCAAAATGCAAGTGGGCTTGGTTTCTAACAAGTGAGAGTTTTAGGACCCTTGGGTTAAACTATTTTTTTCATTGCAGACATGTAGCCGCGTAATTTTGCGCCTACTTTCTCAACAGGGTGCTCACGTAGAGCCGTATTTATTTGAATTAAAGTTTGGTTATCAACTTGATTACTTTGCTCATTTAAGCCCTTACCAATAACATCAGTATCAATACCTTGCATAAATTCTTGTAGAAGCGGCAAACAGGCATGGTTATATAAATAGCAGCCGTACTCAGCGGTATCTGAAATAGTGCGGTTCATTTCAAATAACTTTTTGCGTGCAATAGTATTGGCTATCAGCGGCGTTTCATGCAGTGACTCATAATAGGCAGATTCTGCAATAATACCGGCCGCTGTCATGGTTTCAAATGCCAGTTCTACACCTGCTTTTACCATTGCCACCATTAAAATACCGTGGTCAAAAAATTCTTGCTCAGCAATTTCTACATCGCCTGCAGGGGTTTTTTCAAAATGAGTTTCTGCAGTTTCAGCACGCCATTTTAGTAAGTTAGCGTCATCATTTGCCCAGTCTTCCATCATTACACGTGAAAATGTGCCATCGATAATGTCATCTTGGTGTTTGTTATAAAGAGGACGCATAATCACTTTAAGCTCTTCACTTAGCTCAAACGCTTTAACCTTTGCAGGGTTTGATAAGCGGTCAAGCATGTTTGTCACACCGCCATATTTAAGTGCTTCTGTGATCACTTCCCAGCCATATTGAATAAGTTTTGAGGCGTAACCGGCATCAATTCCTTTTTCAATCATTTTGTCAAAACATAAAATAGAGCCAGTTTGTAGCATGCCACATAAAATGGTTTGCTCGCCCATCAGATCAGATTTCACTTCAGCGATAAATGATGATTTAAGTACCCCCGCGCGATGACCACCTGTACCTACTGCATAGGCTTTTGCTTGTGCCAAGCCATGGCCCTGAGGATCATTCTCTGGGTGAACCGCAATTAATGTAGGTACGCCAAAGCCGCGTTTATACTCTTCACGTACTTCTGACCCCGGGCATTTTGGTGCAACCATAATAACGGTAATGTCTTCACGAACTTGCATGCCTTCTTCAACAATATTAAAGCCATGTGAATAGGCAAGGGTTGAGCCGTGTTTCATTAATGGCATGATGGCATTAACAACTGCAGTATGTTGTTTATCAGGTGTTAAGTTAAGTACTACATCGGCTGTTGGGATTAACTCTTCATATGTACCCACTTTAAAACCATTGTCAGATGCATTTAAGAATGACTGACGACGCTCAGCAATGGCCGAATCACGTAGTGTATAGGCTACATCTAAACCAGAATCACGTAAGTTTAAGCCTTGATTTAGGCCCTGTGCGCCACAGCCTACAATTACCAATTTTTTACCTTTAAGTGCAGCAACACCGTCGTTAAATTCGTCTGCGCCCATAAATTCACATTGTGCCAATTGCGCTAATTGTTCGCGTAAAGGTAAGCTATTAAAATAATTTGCCATGATAAGTTTCCTATTAATTCAGTTTGTTAGATGCATTGCTTTTGCCTTGCTTGGAATAACAATATGGAAAATCTTTTCTTGCGTAAAATGATATATTTGAATTAAAGTGTTTCATAATATGAAATACTGGTGTTGTTATGGATCATAAGCATTTAAATTACTTTTTGGCGTTGGCAAAAACGCTTCATTTCTCTCGTGCCAGTGAGTTATGCCACATAAGTGCGCCCACTTTAAGTCGTAATATAAAGCAGTTAGAAGATGAAGTAGGGGTGATGTTATTCCAGCGTGATAATCGCAGTGTAAAGCTTACCCGCGAAGGCGTTGCATTTAAGGAGTATGCCAGTGCTACGCTTAATAATTGGCAGCGCTTTAAGGCTAATTTAAGCGAACCGCAACAACATATTTATGGCAATGTGAGCCTTTATTGCTCCGTTACTGCATCCTACAGTTTTTTGCATCATATTTTAGAGCAACTGAGAGCTCAGCATCAGCATATTGAAATTACCTTAAATACGGGCGATCCCGCCTTGGCTATTAACCGAGTGTTAGATGGACATGAATCTATGGCCATTGCAGCCAGACCCAGTAAATTACCTGCACAAATTGCATTTGTAGATATTGGCTACTCGCCATTGGTATTAATTGCACCCACTATTCAATGTCCGATCACAGAAAAATTAGCCACTAGTAGCGAAACTATTGATTGGTCTGAGCTTGAATTTATTGTTGCTGAACAAGGATTTTCAAGACAAAGGTTGGAGCAGTGGTGGCGAAAAAATAATGTACAAGGAAAAATTTACGCGCAAGTGGCAGGGCATGAAGCTATGGTATCTATGGTGAGTTTAGGGTTAGGCGTGGCCATGATCCCAAAAATTGTACTCGATAATAGTCCGCTTAACGATAAGGTTCAGGTTTTAGAGTATAAAGGCGAGCCACCACAAGGGTTTAAAATTGGTTTGGCTGTATTACATAAAGAACTAAACGACCCTGCTATTAGTGCGCTTTGGAATATTGCACAAAATATGGGGGAAAACATAATATAGGCTTGCTGGATGATAAAAAACTGTTAATATAAACCGCTGGTATTTATGTGTTTATTAACATCTTTTTTGTGATGTCTAAGAGTTTTAATTATGGATAATACGGTTTCACTTGCTCATTCTGCCCAGTGTTTAAAAAAAGCCATTCCGTTGATGGTTAAATACAAAATGCCTGTAACGCCAATAAATTATGCTATTTGGTACTGTTATGTACAGGGCGACAACCCACAACTAAACACAGAGCTTGATAAAGTCATCTCTTTGCACAATACGTGTTCAGCTCAAACCGCCCAAGAAATTTTTAATAAGCATATTAATGACGAAGAGCTTGCATTTTTTCAACAAATGTCTGAAAGGTTTCATGGCACCGTAGAGCAAATGCAGTTTGATCTTAGTGACTCCATTCAATATTCGAAAAGCTTTACTACCTCGTTAGTTGATTCACAAAATGAATTAAAAACGCTCTCTAGTATTAACTCATTTAATGAGATCCTTTCTTGCGTTGAGCGCCTAACTGACGAATCAATTGCGATGCAAGATTACGCCCGTGGATTCCAAACCAAATTAGCGCAAGCGTACAACGAAATTAAAGATTTAAAAGAAGCGCTTAGCGTGACCCAAGAAGCGGTTGATAAAGATTCCTTAACCGGATTATTTAATCGCGGTAAGTTTGACACAGACATTGTTGAGTTTTGTTTAAACGCCTCTTCACAAAATGAACACGGTAAATTAGCGGTGTTGATTATGTTCGATATTGATCATTTTAAACGTTTTAATGACGATTTTGGCCATCAAAAAGGCGATGAGGTACTCAAGCTAGTCGCTCAAAAAGTGCAAAATAGTGTACAAGAGCAATACAGAGCTTATCGTTTTGGTGGTGAAGAATTTTGTATTACGGGTTACTTTGAAAGCATTAATGATGCGATGGCATTTTGTAATCAGCTTCGTTTGAGCATTGCCAAATTGACGATTCGTAAAAAAGAAGACAGTAATAATAAACGTAATATTTCAGCCAGTTTCGGCATTGCTTTAATGGAACCTTTTAGTAAGAGCTGTTTATTAGTTGAAAAGGCAGATAGAGCACTTTATTTAGCTAAAACCCATGGTCGTAATCGGGTCGAAATAGCGGCCGATATGTAAACGTGTTCTGTTTGTATCAAATTTGTTAATGATTGTAACTCTCTAGAGCTTGTGTTCATACTACTTGCTACTATAGGGTCAAAGCCACTTTATAAACTAGCGATTAACTTCATGCGGTTCCATCTGAGAATAAACATATGCCTGTTATTAGTGCTATTAAGCACTAATGCGATTGCTCAGAAGCAGCAACATATATCCACTGATGAGCTTAATCTTAGTGTGAGTGTTGGTGCTGGGGTGATCACAAATCCTCTGTATGGTGCAGATAACATCCCCTTAGTTGTTATTCCGCAAGTGGCCTATTATGGTCAAAATTGGTTTTTTGATAATGGCCGTCTTGGTTATTCTTTTTTACAAAGCAAACAACATAACGTTAGTTTTGTGTCAGAAATTAACCCTGAGTCACGCTTTTTTATTGATTGGCATCCACAAAATATTTTCCCCTTTAAAACAACCGCTGAGAACGAGATATTAGAATCGCTACACACTGATTCACCGCGTCGAGTAAACATAAATAATATACAAAAAAGACGAGTCGCACTTGATGCCGGTATAAGCTATTTTTTTGTAAAGCAGCAGCAAGTATTTTCTGCGCAATTATTGCATGATGTAAACAGTGTTTATAATGGCTACAGAGGATCGTTGCAATGGCAATATCACCATGAGTTTAAGCAATTAACGTTAAAGTCGACGTTAGGCGTTAATTACAAATCAGCCCAACTAAATAACTACTTTTATGGTTTAAATAGCGCTGAATCTATTCACGGTGAAATAGAAGTTGGTAGTAGTTGGCAACCTTATGCTAAAATCGACGCCCGTTGGCCTGTAGATGGAGTCAACGCGCTTCGTTTTCATTTAGCCTATTATGATTATTCAGCAATGGATAGCAGCCCGCTTTTTGAACATAACTATTCAATGACCGCCTTTATAGGATTCGAACATACATTTTAATATGAAGTGTTTTATGTTGGTTGTGCTTGCAGCTTCATTTTTTAGCAACGCTAGCGTTGCAAAAGCCTCTTCACTTAACGTATCACCCAAAGTCTGTGTGGTTTCCGAACAACAAGAATTTTGTGATCTTGAGTTAAAATTTAAGTGGCAACTGTCAGCCGCTAGCGATGTGTGTTTATACCAACAAGATACACAATTGCAATGCTGGCAAGGTGTCAAAAAAGGCCAACTTAGTTATAAAGCGCGTGTTCAGGTGGAGACCATATACTCCCTGATTAATCCCCATACAGGTGTATCGTTAGCGAGTGTGCAAATAGAAGTGCAAACCGCATACGCTAAGAAAAAACATCGGCTACGCTCACCTTGGAGCTTTTTTTAATTTAGGAGCAGTAAATGCCAAAGATATTACTTGTTGAAGATGATTTAGGGTTGCAACAATTAACCAAAGACTATCTTGAGCATAATGGCTTAGAAGTTGACGTTTTAGAACGCGGTGACGAAGTGTTCCCTTATCTTAGTGAAAACCACGTCGACTTGATCATTTTAGATGTAATGTTGCCAGGAAAAGATGGCTTTAGCGTATGTCGACAAGTACGTGACAAATACACTCTCCCTATCTTAATGCTAACAGCAAAGGGTGAAGACTTTGATCAAGTCATAGGCTTAGAACTCGGGGCTGACGACTACGTTATAAAACCGGCAGAGCCGCGTGTACTTCTTGCTCGAATTAGTGCATTGCTTCGCCGTGGACAGCCAAGTGTTAAAGCGATTGAAGAACTTCAATTTGGTGATTTATCAATAGATAAAACCAGCCGCATTGTAAAGCTAAGCGGTGTTGAAATTGTCCTGACTTCTCATGAATTTGAATTGCTGTGGTTATTGGCTTCAAATGCTGGTGAAGTGCTCAGTCGAGAGCATGTCCATCAACATATGATAGGGCGTGAGTACGACGGGTTAGACCGCACGGTGGATGTTCGTGTATCACGTATTCGTAAAAAGCTCGGTGATAACAGTGATAAACCATACCGTATTAAAACGGTGTGGGGGCAAGGCTATTTATTTGTATCAGATGCGTGGGATATGTAATAAATGCAAGGTATTAGGCTAGGTTAATGGGAAAGCTATTTATAAGCCTTTACGTGTATATTATTGCCTCTTTGTTTATTGTTAGTGGTGTTATAGAGCAGTTTTGGCCCTATGATGAATCTCAGCATAGTGTATTGTTAGATGACGAATTTGGGCAGTCTTTATGGCTGCTTTCGCAAACCCCAGATGGGCTTGAGCAGCTTAAACATAATTTTGATAGCCAAGTCATTGCCCAGCAAGATCTGGTGCTCCCACCAGAACAGCAAGCACAACTATTTCAAAACCATTACCTTTATTTATATGATAAACAGCAGCGTATCGTTTGGTATGTAACGCTAAATAATTCACAATTGCTACAAGTAGGCCCTGTAGGTGTTAAACACAGCAGCTCAGGGACTGTGTTACCGTATTTACTGGTGTTGTTTATTATAAGTTTACCAATAGGTTTGTGGAGCTTTTTGTTGTGGCGAGACTTTGCAAAGCTGAGTCATGCATGCGAGGCAGTGGGCGGCTCGCAAGATTTTCAATTAAGCGATGGCTCAAAGTCATTCTTCTTACCCATCACCGATACATTGCAAGTAATGCAGCAACGTATTGAGTTTTTACTGAGTGCTCAGCAAGAGCTCACCTCTTCTGTATCTCATGAATTTAGAACGCCATTAGCGCGGTTGAAGTTTGCTATTGCAATACTCGAGGATAAAACTCATGATACCAAAGCACAGCAATATTTATCTGACATGCAAATGGATATTCATGAACTTGAGTCCTTGGTATCTGAAATGTTGGAATACGCCCGTTTAGACACACAGCAACCTAGTTTACAATTAGCGCCTTGTGATATCGTTGCATTAATTAAAACTAATATTGAAAAAGTAAACTTTGATACCCGTATTAAACTAACAACAACGCTCCCCACTCAATTTATTTACTCATGCGATAGTCATTTTATGTCGCGGGTGCTGCAAAACTTAATCAGTAATGCACTTAAACATGCCTCGAAAAGTGTACATATTAGTTTAAGTACTGCCGATGAAAAGTTACTGCTAGTGGTTGAAGATGATGGCCCTGGTATTGCCTTCTCTGAGCGCGAAAAAGTATTTAAGCCGTTTACGCGCTTAGATAAAAGTCGTGATAAAAAAACCGGAGGGTTTGGGCTAGGGCTGGCGATAGTAAGTAAAATTGTGTCATGGCATAAAGGGCAGTGCGCAATTGAAGACTCAACACTTGGTGGGGCTAAGTTTATTATTACGCTCGACAACTAAATCCCACACAATAAAAAAGCGCCTTAAAGGCGCTTTTTTGCGGTTTAAAACCAAAAAATCAACAAGTAGCAAATAGATAGACAGGCCACTTATAGAAAAGTTCTATTTTATTTACTATTTTTTTCTAATAATGGCATCAACATTTGCTCTAAACCATTAAGCTTCACTTCGTACATCATTGCAAGTTGAGAGCCGAGCTTGCTATCAGGAAAGCCTTGCTGTTTAAACCACACTAAATAATGCTCAGGCAGCAAAAGTAAGGGACGTCCCGCATATTTACCAAACGGCATAATGGTATTAATAGCGACTTTAAGTTGTTGAGGATCCATTATTGACATCTTTTATGAATTGAGGTGCTAAGTGTAAGGGATAATAAAGAATTAAAATAGGCTGTAACGGGCAAGTAACAGCCTATTGATAGAGGGAGTAGGCCCTCTAATTTGAGAATCTTATTGGTTAATTAAAAGCAAGGGGTCCAGTTGTGTATATTTTATTTAAATACACACTTAGGTATTAGCTTTACTAAACCAACACTGACATTTTACCTTATATTTAAACCAATAAAATACGCAGATGTAAAGGAATGTAAATGCAATCTATTTGCATCTAAACCCTATTAAGGAAACAGGGTTTGCTTTACATGCTCTGCAAAACCGCTACCTGCTTCTAAGTAAAAGTTGTAAGTAGAGTCTATTCCCATCTCTTCTAATTCTTTTTGCTGATCGGGGTAGTTGGCAATCGCCGTTACTTGTCCTTTATAACCCGATGCTTGTAATTGCTCTAAGGCAAAAATATTTTGCATGTGCTTAGGCATAGTTAGCATTACCATTTCAACGTGGGAGTGGTTAACACGTTGCCAAAAATCAGGATCGGTGGCATCGGCAATTAATACTCGGCGACCTCGCTTTACATGCTTATCAACTACCTCAGGCTTAATATCAATACCTGCAACAACATCCGGATGAGTTGCGTTTATTGTTTCATAGGCACCTGTGCCAATTCTACCCATACCAAAAATAACAATTTTTGTGTCATTTAAGTTTACTGGGAGCTCTTCAGCTAAGCGGGTTTTGCTTTCAAACTTTAATAAAAAGCGTTCAATTTTAACGTATAGCTCGTTAGAGCGTTTATTTAAAGGAGAAGCAATTACAAAGGTGATCGACACCGCAATCGCAATAACAGCAAGCCACTCAGAGGTAACCATGCCGGTAGACGCGGCAACTGCACACACAATCAAACCAAATTCGCTAAAGTTAGCTAGGCTAAATGCTGTTAACAAAGAGGTACGCGCACGAAGTTTAAATAGGTTGGTTAGTATGTAATAAAGCAGGGTTTTAATTGGAATAATTAATACCAGCACTAAAGCGACGACTAAGGAGTGGGCAGTAAGCTCTGCACTTAAACCAATACTTAGGAAAAAGCCAACTAGCAATATATCTTTTAGGCTAAGCAGCGATTTAGACAGCTCACCTGCTTTTTTGTGAGGGGCGAACATCATGCCAATGATCAATGCGCCTAAATCGCCTTTTAATCCTGCGAATTCAAAGGCATTGTACCCAGCTACCAATGCAAAGAAAAAGCCAAATAGCGGCAGTAACTCACCGTGTTTAGAGCGGTTTAAAACCCAGTACATAATTGGGCGAAACAAAGGTAGTGCAACAATTAACCCTAAAGCCCAAATGTTCGGTACTTTACCTGTACTGACCGCTAAGAATATGACTGCAAATATATCTTGCATAACCAAAATACCAATGGCGATTTTACCGTGCAAACTTGCCATTTCACCGCGTTCTTCAAGTACTTTTACAGCAAATACCGTACTCGAAAAGCTTAAAGCAAAGCCGACTAACAATGCACTTTGCCAGCTTAAATCGACAAATAATGGCAGTGCAAAAACACCCAGTAGTAGCATAAAGCCACTAAATAAAGCGCTGCTTAGAATAATATGTAAGGTGGCCGGT
This sequence comes from Pseudoalteromonas sp. APC 3694, assembly GCF_030407565.1. NCBI lineage: Bacteria > Pseudomonadati > Pseudomonadota > Gammaproteobacteria > Alteromonadales > Pseudoalteromonadaceae > Pseudoalteromonas > Pseudoalteromonas sp. APC 3694. Next base: position 7,045 of record NZ_JASDDE010000001.1, on the reverse strand, counting down.
GCCCAGACTTGAGGTTTTATTAAATTTGAAATTTTAAGCTTGAGGCCAATACTAAAAAGTAGCAGTGTAACCCCTAAAGATGCAATTGTTTCCAGCAGTTCCGTGCTTTTATAACCCGCTAAATTAAGAATAAATCCAGCCATAAGAAAGCCGATAAGTGGCGGCAATTTTAGCTGGTATATACCAAAACCGCAGACGAAGGCGGTAGCAAAATAAATTAGTTCCATAGTTATTAATACCACTTTTTTAGGCACTGTAGTGTAGCGAAAAACAATGCTTATTGACAATTAATCTACTTATTTAACGCAGTTAGTTACGTGATAGTGAGTATTTATCAAATGATTGCTACTGTCAGTTTATGCAGAGGTAAAGTAGCTTCAATGTATAAAAAATGCACATATATGGCTAGTTTTATGGTAAACAGCATGTAAATAGCAGTTTTTCGCTGACAAGAGCTTTTAAATGTGGTTAAGATGCCATAACGAAGGAGTTTAAGCGTAAGCAAACATTAGAGTTGCTTAGCTTAAGGAGAAAATATGTTTAAAAAGATTTTAGCATCGGTAGGCATTGGTGCCGCCAAAGTAGATACTATTTTAGAGACCGAGCATCTTCAGCCAGGGCAATTATTTAACGCGCAAATTGTAATTACTGCAGGCGATGTGAGCCAAGAAATTACCGGTTTAGACTTAATGTTAGTTACTCGTGTAAAAGTGGCGAGTGAAGACGGTGATTATTTCACTAATCATGTGATTGACCAGTGGCGCATTACCGATATTGGTATTATTGAGCCCGGTGAAGTAAGAACTATTCCGTTTGAAGCCCGTTTACACTCAGAAACGCCTATAACCGAAATTAATGCAGGTTATAACCAATCTTATGTATGGTTAGAAACAGGCCTTGATATCGACCTTGCGTTTGATCCAACAGATAAAGACCATTTACACATTTATCCTAATGAAGCGGTTAAAACCTGTATGCAAGCAATGGAGAAGCTAGGATTTAATTTAGTTAAAGCAGATGTAGAGCAAGGCCATTTACGTGCTTCTACTTTTCAATCTGTGTCGGGATGTTATCAAGAGCTTGAGTATCAGCCTAATAGCCGCAGTTTGTTTGGCATAAAAGAAATTGAGTTGTCGTTTATTCCTGAAGCGCACAAAACCCATGTATTGATTGAATTAGACAGGGCATTTAGAAGTGATGGCTATGTTGATTTAACCATAGAGCATGACCATGTTAATTTATCGCAGTTATGTGATCAGCTAGAACGGTTATTTGCTTAACAAAGTGATAGGGGCTTTAAGCAGCCCCTGTAATAAAAAAGGTGTTTAAATGGCGTTTAAATGTGAGCCATTCTCTGCGCTCGACTCCCAAACCCTATTTTCAATCATGCGTGAACGTGTCGATGTATTCGTTGTAGAACAAGCATGTCCTTACCCCGAACTTGATGATCACGATATCGCAGACTCTACACGTCATGTCTATTTACTTGATGGGCTATCGGTGCATGCCTATGCCCGTTGTTATGAAAAAGATGCTCAGTACAGTGCGATAGGGCGTGTATTGGTTGCTCAATCACAGCGAAGTTCTGGATTAGGCAAACAGTTAGTCAATGAAGCAATAGCTTGCTGTAAGGCGCAATGGCCGACTCGCGATATTTATATTGGCGCACAAACCTACCTACTGAACTTTTATCGCTCATTCGGTTTTGAATGTGTTGGTGATGAATATATAGAAGATGGCATACCCCATCAGGATATGATTTTAAAGCAGTAATATTGCTCCACTAAAAAGGCCCACTGATGTGAGCCTTTTTTATGCATCTTTTAACTAGCTTACCTGAACTCTGGTTAAGAGATTTACTAACATATTGAATCATCGTTATATTTAATTTTATTTTCTCTAGCCAGAGGTTTTCAGTGAAAACAAGGCGAATTTACGCGTCAATAGCTGGCCTATTGCAAGTAAATTCAACGCAGTTAGCGCTGAAAACAGCTGCTTGAGATAAGTTTATTATCCGGAGCTCAGGTTAGCTTAGTAGGGAGTGCAAAAACACTAAACTAATCGCAATAGGGCATACAAACTTGGTATACCAAGGCCATATTTTCCAAAATAACGTATTATGCACATCAGGGTTACCTTGCTGAATCGCTTTAAGTAGTGACGATCTGTACCAGATCCAACCTACAAATATACAGCACATAAGCCCTAATAAAGGTTGTGCAACTTTGGTTGTTAGGGTGATCACTAAGCCAAATAAAGTGCCTAGGTTACACACTATAATAATGCTCACTATGGCAATTAAAGCGCCTATTAGCCATGTTGCTTGAACACGTTTCATCGCAAAGCGCTCTACCGTGTACGACACTGGCGCTTCTAGCATGGAAATAGATGAAGTTAGTGCGGCAATACTCATCAATGAAAAAAAAGCAAAACCAACAAATAAACCTACACCACCCATGCCATCAAATAAGGCAGGCAATACTTGAAATACGAGAGTATCTTCAGAGAGAAGTTTACCTGTAGTTGCAGAGAATATTTCAACACCTTGCGCTTGTGCCACGTACATAGCAGGGATGATCAATAAACCCGCTACAAACGCTATAAACACATCAATTAAGGTTACATACGCGCCAAGGGAAACAAGGTTTTCTTTTTTACTGATATATGAGCCATATATAATCATCACACTGGTGCCCAGTGACAATGAAAAGAAAGCTTGGCCTAAGGCACTCACTAACAATGTAGGGTCAAAAATAGAAGAAAAATCAGGGACTAAGTAAGCTTTTAACCCCTCAACAGCGCCTTCTTGAGTCATCACGTAGGCGATTAGGGCAAACAAAATACCAAGCAGAGCGGGCATTAAGCGTTTAGACCATTTTTCAATGCCGTTTTCTACACCGCGGCTGATAATAGCAACAGTTAAAATAATAAATAAAACAGTGAAAAGAATATTACGAGTAAGCGATTGCTCACTTAACCATAAAGAGGCGGCATCAGCGCCGACCAATGTGGTTACCGGTTCTAAAGTGGCACTTAACATCCAACCGGCAACAATGGCATAAAAACTTAAAATAAATCCAGCACATAAAATACCACCAAAACCGACAGCAAAGGCAAATTGCTTTTGCCATGGTCGCGTGGTTAATTTAGTTAATGAAGAGACCGCATTAGCTTGCCCATGGCGACCTATCATCAATTCTGCCATTAAAGCGGGGTAAGCTAAAAAGAAAGCCAGCACTAAATACGCGACTAAAAATGCAGCGCCCCCATTACTTGCTGTTTGAGTCGGAAAACCCCAAATATTACCCAAGCCAACAGCTGATCCTGCCGCAGCCATTATAAAACCAAAGCGGGAGCTAAACTCACCTCTTACTGCACTCATGTTATTCTGCTTCTCTATTTTTTCGACGCCGTGACAATCTACTGGAATTGTAATTAAATAAAAAGTGCTTATTTGTCTCTGTTGCACAATTATTGCGTTTTATTTAGCTGTATAAATAACACGTGCGTATTTTGATTATAAATAGCACAATTTTTTTAATTATATTTCGTTTATCAGCTGTATTGAGCATCTTTGCATTGTTGATTAATGTTCAAACTGAGCGATAGTTAATGTGAAACAGGCGCCTGAGAGTCGTTCACTTTTACTCACTTTTACGGTGCCATGATGCCAATCGGCAACTTTGGCGACGATTGCTAACCCCAAGCCATAACTATTATCACTGCGATTACGGTGGCTGCGTTCACGAAAAAATGGGCTAAATACTTTATGATTATTTTCTTGAGCAATGCCTGGTCCGTCGTCGGCGATGTTCACCACCAGAAAACGTTCTTGTACTGAAGCGGTTACTCGAATGCTGTGATTTGCAAAGTCGCAGGCATTATTAATTAAGTTGGTGATTGCTCTTGCCAGCCAATGTAAGTCAGCATAAACGGTATGATCATCACATTCTAAAGAAATATTAAGCGAGCGAGAGGTTATTCTAGGCTCAAGTTGCAATACAATATCACTTAGGTATTGTTTAAGGTTTGCTGATGAGTAAGTAAGCTTATTCGCATTTTGCTCTAAAGTAGCAAACGTTAAATAGCTTTTTAGCATTGACTCCATATGGTCTAAGTCGGTTTCCATGCGAGTTAAATAATGCTTTATTTTACTCTCGTCATGACTATCAAGAGCGGCGTCGACACCAAAGCGTAAGCAAGCAATTGGAGTTCTAATATCATGCGATAAGCTGGAGGCCATTAGCTTGTTTTCAGCAACTAGCTTTTCAATTTGACTCGCCATACGGTTAAAGGTCAGTTCCACATCTTTTATATAGGTAAATCGAGAAGGGGTAATACGCGCTTTAACATTACCAGATGCAAATTGCTTTGCTGCTTCGTTTAACACCGTAAGGCGCTTTGCTAAAGGGGTAATAATAAAACCCATAAAAACACATAAGCCAGTGTAAAATAATAGCGTTAAAATAATATCGTTTCGTTGTGTGGCCTCATAGGGTTTATCTAAACGCATGGTTAAATGATAAGGACTTAACTCATCATTTGTGTAGAGCATATAAAAGCCTTGCTCGTCTTCGAGTATTAATCCGCCTTGGGTTTGCATTTTATCTAATAGCGCTAAGGGCAGTGCCAGCGACTGATTTAATTTGTAGTTAAGTATAAGGTCAAAGTCAGCGGCGAGCTTTGTTACTTGTTGTGGGCGAGCATCGGGTTTTAGTGTCGTGAGCTGTTTACTTAACCCGACAATAATCTGGCTTTGAACGCTAAACTCATCCAAAGGCGCATGCGCTTGTTGGCTAAATGCATCAATAAGCCAACCTAAAACAATAATTGAAAGCAGCGCACTGCCTAGTAGTGAAATATAAAACTTTTTCATTGATGCTATTCCATAATAGGCTGGGTGTATTGAAGTGACTTTTATTACTATCGCACTAATTATTTTAAGCACTCAGGCATTAAAACTTACCACGCTGTAGTCACAAACAAATAACCACGTCCCCAAATGGTTTTAATTTTTTCTGGTTTTTGTGGGTCATCATTAAACTTTTTACGCAAGGCAGAAATAAGCACATCAACGCTTCTATCTAGGCCATCATATTCCCTGCCTTTGGTTGCTTTAAACACCGCATCGCGGGAAACAACTTGTCCTGCATTACTGGCTAAGTAATGCAGTAATAAATACTCTGCGCTTGAAATGTTCACATCCTGTTGGTTAAGGGAAACGTTGCGTGACTCGGTATTAATACTTAATTGACCGATATTGATCATATTTGCTTGATCATCGGTTTTAGGCGTGTCGCAACTATAGCGCAAGGCCGATTTAATGCGTGCAAGCAATGCGCGAGGGCGTACTGGTTTTATTATATAATCGGTAGCACCGACTTCGAGCCCGATGACTTCATCCATTTCTTCATCGCGGGCAGTAAGCATTATAATTGGGGCATGATAAAAGCTACGTAGCTCACGACATACACTAATACCATCAAGCCCTGGCAGCATAATGTCGAGTAAAATAAGTTGTGGGTTTAAACGTTTTACTTGGCTTATTACCTCATCACCTCGATGACATACGTGTACAACATAGCCTTGCTCTGTTAAATACTCAGTGACCCATTGTGCAAGAGAAATATCATCTTCAACCAGTAAAATAGTACCGTAATTATCCATAAGCTTTCTTCGCATACCTAAATGATGTTTAGCTATCATAATGTTTATAGTGTGTGACTAAAATAACCGCCAACGCCGCTTTTTTTGCCTATTTTGATACACCCATTGTAATTTTACTTCTGTGACGGCAATGACTTGTGATGTATTACTGTCAAATAGTTCAAACGAAATACTTTGCGTTGAGTCAAAGGCATAATTAAACGAACCTTGTCGCTGTTTAAGCCAGCACTGCATAATGTACTTTGAGGTGGCATCGCGTAGACAATAATTCCCCACTTCTACTTGTTGCCATGACAAAACAACATCGGCGTAACAGTGACGTCCTTCACGTAAGGCCACACAGGTATCAGGTACTGCACTCAATTGAGCGGGTATTTGCACTGGGGCTGCCAGCAAAGAGCCTGAATAACTAAACAATAAACAGTAAAAAAATCTAAAGTACATAACGCACGCCTACCTTGGCTTTGTGTTGATATCCTTGGGAAATAATTGGGCTGTCATCAATTTCTTTTGAAAACCACGTCGTTAACCAGCCTGCTAAAAAGACCCAATCTTGGTTAATGGGATATTCAGCATGAAATTCAAACATAATACTGGTACTGGCATTGGTTTGATAAATAGGGCGAGTTGCGTTTGCTTCATCGCTATCAATACCAAAATAATAGTTTGTAAAATCTGCAGAGTAGGCACTTAGGCCAATACCAGAGCGAAACTCCCAATTACGCCAAGGCTGAATATGACTAAAAAATACGTTTGCCACCCAGCCATTATGAGCACCAGATATGTCATGTAAGTATTCAAGGGAAATTTGTGAGTTTTCAAATCGACGTGTTAATCGAAGGCCGGTATCAAAATCATAGTTACGTTTTTTGATACCGCGCAGTGGCTCAATAATGCCATCGTTATAAATACCTAAGCCTTGTTCGTCAAACCCGGCTTGGGAATTAGTGCCTAATAAATCAAGGCCCCAATCGTATTTGTTAATTAAGCTATAGCCTAAAACAAGTCCACCGCTGAGTTGATTATGATCAAAATCAAGGTAAAAATTATCGTAAGAAACCGCAAGGCTTAAATCTAACTCGGCGCCAACATCATAAGAATTCATCCCCACCAAATAAGAATCTTCTATGTAATAACCAGCTCCTGCACTCCAGTCCCAGGCAAACCCTGTAGTGGGTTCCAATGTGTTATCGGCATAGTAACGATTACTGGCGTTGCTTTGGGCACTAAAAATAGCGGCAACTAATAAAGCCGCACAACCAAAAGACTGTTTAAGAGAAGTATACGTCATCCTTGGAACCTTAATTAGAGTTTGCTAAAGAGGCTAGGGTCTGTTGACCTTTGCGGATTAAAATTTGTTCAAACTAGGGGCGGTTTA